>JAFOJB010000527.1 GCA_017420455.1 Blautia sp. | reverse complement strand
CATATGTTGCCTGGAAAGCTTCTGCGCCGCGGCGGTCATCCTCCGACTGGGAGACAGAACCTGTTACGATACCGATATGGTAATCGCCGGAAGCCTCGGTTGCTTCCTCAGCAGATTCTTCTTCCTCTGCCTCTTCTTCATCATCCTCCAGCTCGATGGTCTCTACGCTTGCTGCGAAAGCGGGAGCTGCTGTGAAGGTGAATGCCATTGCCGCTGCAAGGAAAAGGCTGACAAACTTTTTCATCATGGTTTCTTCCTCCTTATAATTTGGAAATTGGAATTACAGCATCAACAGTGTACACCTTTTTGGCTGTACAGTCAATCTTTCCATGGCTGGTTTAGAAGCGATTTTTGGGAGAAACGGGGAGAAACGGGACGGTTCCTTGCAGAATTCAGGGGAATATGATAGGATAAAAGGAAAGGAGGTGTAAAAGCGCTATGAGCAGCAGGATCAAGGAATTATTGGAGGGAAAGGGAGAAAATTATATCCTCCCCTTCTTCTGGCAGCATGGCGAAGATGAGGCTGCACTGCGAAAATACATGGAAGTAATCCATAACAGCAATATCGGTGCGGTCTGCGTGGAAAGCCGTCCTCATCCGGATTACTGCGGTCCCAGATGGTGGGAGGATATGGATGTGATCCTGGATGAAGCCGTAAAAAGGGATATGAAGGTCTGGATCCTGGACGACAGCCACTTCCCTACAGGCTATGCAAACGGAGCGATGCAGAAAAAACCGGATTATCTCCGCCGCCAGAGCATCACTTTCCGCCGGATTCTTCTGAATGAGGGCGAGACCCTTCATCTCAACAAAAAGGAGCTTACTGAAGCCGGTCCTTATACCCCGAATGAAATAGAACAGCACTTCGACACCTTCGGGAGCAGCAGCAAAGATAATCTCTTTGCGGATGACAGGCTGCTGGGGATCCTGGCGGTGCAGATGGATCCTGAAAGGAAAACCGTAGACCTGCTTCCTTTTGTAACGGACGAGGGGATCCTGTGGAAGCCTGAAGGCGGGAGCTGGAAGGTCCTGATCCTCAATCTCACCAGGAACCGGGGCCCTCACAGAGATTATATCAATATGATGGACAGGGAGTCCGTCCGTGTACTGATCGACACCGTCTACGAACCTCATTATGCAAGGTATAAAGAGTATTTCGGGACAACCATAGCCGGTTTCTTTTCGGATGAACCGGAGCTGGGCAACGGCCATCTGTATGAGAAGGATAACCAGCTGGGCTGCTATGATGAAGAAGACTACCCGTGGAGCCGCGAACTGGAAGAAATGCTCTCCGGCCGTCTTGAGGGTTATCCGAACTCCCTGGCTCTTCTCTGGGACAACGAGGCGGATCCTGCTGAAAAAGCCGCCGTCCGCTTCACCTATATGGACTGTGTGACCAGGCTGGTAGAAGAGGATTTTTCTTATCAGCTTGGAAACTGGTGCCGTTCCCACGGTGTCCGCTATATCGGCCACCTGATCGAGGACAACAACCAGCATGCGAGAACCGGTTCTTCGCTGGGGCATTTCTTCCGCGGCCTGGCAGGAGAAGACTGGGCAGGGATCGACGATATCGGCGGGCAGGTACTGCCCCAGGGAGAGGACCTGAAGATCAAAGGATTCTTTTCGGAGAGAGACGGGGAATTTTACCACTATATGCTGGGAAATCTTGCCAGCTCCGCTGCTGCCATAGAGCCTCTTAAAAAAGGCAATTCCATGTGTGAGGTCTTTGGAGCATATGGCTGGAGCGAGGGAGTCCGCCTGGAAAAATACCTGCTGGATCATTTTATGGTCCGGGGCGTGAATCATTTTGTACCCCATGCTTTCAGCCCGAAAGAGTTTCCGGATCCGGACTGCCCTCCGCATTTTTATGCGCATGGACATAATCCGCAGTACCGTCATTTTGGCGCGCTCATGGCCTATGCGAACCGGGTCTGCCATCTGATCTGCGGCGGAGGGCATGTTGCGCAGGCCGCGATCCTCTATCATGGGGAAGGAGAATGGATGGGGGAAACAACCTTCTCTCAGCATGCGGCAAGACAGCTGGCGGATGCGCAGATCTTTTATGATTTTATCCCCTCGGATGTGTTTGAAACGCCTGAAAAATTCGGTACGGAGTTTAAGGACCACACACTCATCATCAACCATAACCCGTACCGCGCGGTGTTTGTGCCGAAGATGCAGTTCCTCACAAAAGCAGCAGCCGTTGGCCTGAAACAGCTGAAAGAAGCAGGAGTTCCCACTGCCTTTGTGGACGCACCTGCGCAGGCTGTCGGAAATCCGGAAACTCCTGAGGATGAAAAGCTTTATGATGAGATCCGCTCTTTGCCGGCAGTTCCTCTCGAAAAGACTGCAGAGTGGGCGTGCGCACAGGGGGCAAAAGAGATCACCTTCCTGCCGCAGAACAACCGTCTCCGTTATCTTCACTATATTCATGAGGATCAGACAGAAGTTTATCTGTTTGTCAATGAGGGAACCGAAGTATACAAAGGAACCGTGGCCATACCAGGCCTTTCCGGAAATGACGGGACAGATGGCCGCGCATATTTTTACGATGCGTGGAATAACCGCATCTATGCTGCAAAAACAGATGCCGGAAGCCTGCCTGTTATTATAGAGCCTCTACACATGCGGATCCTGGTGGTAGAAGCCTCCGCAGAAAAAGCGCTGAAAGAATGCGGAAAGCCGGAGGCCTTCCCTGCTGCGGAGAAAATCTGTCTTTCTGATCATGCCCGGATCCCCTTTAAGGGGAACTGGAAGCGCAGCATCTGCCGCAGCCATGATTATCCGGCCTTTGAAGGGCAGAAAGAAGTTTCCCTGCCGGATACTCTTGAAAAAGAGCAGCCTCTTTTCTCCGGCTTTGTCCGGTATGAAAATACCATAGACTTCCCCGAGGGCAGCAGCCTTCCCCCATCCAGCATCCTTGTGATCACGGATGCGTCGGAAGGGGTTGAACTGTTTGTCAACGGTGCAAGCCTCGGGATTCAGATCGCCCCGCCTTTCCGGTATGACCTTTCCGGCATCCTGAAAGAAGGCGAAAACAAGATCGTCATAGAAACGGCCACGACCCTGGAACGGGAGATGTCCGTAGTTCCGGACGCGTTCGGCAACAAAAAAGAGCCGGTTTCCGCATCCGGGCTGAACGGGGAGGTATATCTCGCCTGCCCGGATGTCTCCTGAAAAACGCGAAAAGCGGTGACTGAGAAACGCTTCTCGCGTTTCTCAGTCACCGTTTCTCGCGTTTCTCAGTCTCCATTTCTCACATTTCTCTTGCGGCGTACCGGCTGCCAGGCCGGTATGCCGCAATCCTTCTTTTTTACCCTTTTACACCGCCAAGAGTAATACCTTTTACAAAGTTGTTCTGAATAAAAGGATATACAATGATGATGGGCAGTACGCCAACCACCGCCATTGCCATACGTACCGAAACACTCGGAATGGAAGCAAGACCCTGGTTGGCATTCGAGATCGTACTGGAGTTCTGCATCAGGAACTGGATATTCTGGATCATACGGTTCAGGAGGTTCTGAATCGAATACAGATCCGTTCTCTTGGTAAGATAGATATATCCGTTCATCCAGTCATTCCAGTAGCCGATTCCGATAAAGAGCCCGATGGTGGCAACAATCGGTTTCGCCAGGGGCAGCGCCACGCTGAAAAACGCCCGGAAC
This sequence comes from Blautia sp., assembly GCA_017420455.1. GTDB lineage: Bacteria > Bacillota > Clostridia > Lachnospirales > Lachnospiraceae > Blautia_A. The sequence goes on along the minus strand of JAFOJB010000527.1, from coordinate 5,852 downwards.
TCGGTCGCCCCGTCGATATACGCCGCTTCCAGAAGCGCATCCGGAACACCCGTCACAAAATAGGACTTCATCATAAGAACATTGAACGCGTTCATCATGAGACTGGGTACCAGCAATGCGAAAAATGTATTCTTGATATTAAATACATTGGAGTAATTGATATAGGTCGGCACAAGACCGCCATTGAACAGCATGGTAAAGAACACGATAAAGGTAAGGACATTCCTTCCCGGAAGGAATGGTTTGGAAAGGGCATAGCCCATCAGCGTTGTGATCGTAAGTCCCAGAAGCGTTCCGATGATGGTCAGCATGATGGAGATCATGTAGGCATGAACTACGGAATTGCCGCTGGTAAAAATGTACTCGTACGCATAAAAGCTGATCTTCTCCGGAATAAAGGAATAGCCGTTCCGGATCAGGACATCATTGTCCGTGATGGATGAAATAAGGAGCAGCAGAAGCGGTAAGATCGCGCAGAGGGTGATGATCACCATAACAATATGGCCGAATATCTGAAATCTTTTCTCTTGTCCAATATTATGCATCGTATTCCCCTCCTTTCATCAGAACAGCGCGCTGTCCGGATCAAGTTTACGGACAGTAAGATTCGCGACAAGAACCAGCACGAAGCCTACCAGTGACTGATACACACCGGCGGCGGCGGACATGGTGATATCACCCAGCTCCAGAAGGCCGCGGTACACATAGGTGTCGATGGTATTGGTCACAGGGAACAGGGCGCCGGAGTTCTGCGGTACCTGATAGAAAAGGCCGAAGTCGGAATAGAAAATACGTCCGACGGCCATCAGCGTCAGCATGATGATGGTGGGGCGGAGAAGCGGAAGAGTGATCTTTGAGATCTGCTGCCACTTGGTCGCGCCGTCGATGGATGCCGCTTCATAGTATCCACGGTCGATTCCTATGATCGTTGAAAGATAGATAATGCAGTTATAACCGATTCCCTTCCAGAGATTGACAAATACCAGGATGAAAGGCCAGTATTTCTTTTCCTGATACCAGGATATGGGATTTACCCCAAAGGCCTTCAGGATTGTATTGTTCACGAAACCATTTTCGGCGGAAAGAAAAGCAAATACCAGATAACTGATGATAACCGCCGACAAAAGGTAAGGGAGCAGGATGACAGACTGATAGAATTTCTTGATCTTTGCGACCAGTTCAGACAGAATAATAGCCACCATGACCGCAAAGAAGGTATTGACGACAATAAAGACCAGGTTGTAACAGATGGTATTCCGCGTGATTACAAACGCGTCCTGTGTGGAGAACAGATAGCGGAAATTCTTAAAGCCTGCCCATTTGGAACCATAAATTCCGTCCTTCGCCTTGTAGTTCTTGAAAGCAAGGACAATACCCGGCATGGGCATATAGTTGTTGATAAAGAGATAAATAAGTCCCGGCAGTGCCATAATATAGATGGGAATACTTCTCTTCATCAGAGATTTCCGCTGTGCGGGAGACATCTTCTTCTTATAATGTGCTTTAGCCATACGATTTCTCCTCATATTGAAACCGGACAGGGAGCCATTGAAAATCCCCCTGCCCGGACATTGGTTTAATCAGGTGCTGGCAGTAAAACCACTGTTCAGTTTACTCTACTCCGTTTGCTTCTGCCCATGCATCCAGCTGTGCCTGCTTTTCAGCCATATAGTCCTCAAGACCTGCTGCTTTCAGGCGATCCACAAGTTCCGGAATGCCCACCTCCGGATCAAGGAAACCGAGCTCCAGCTGATGGCTGTATTCTGAATATACGTTGGTCATAGCTGTATATTCTGCCGCAAGGTCACTGTTATCAAAGGTAAAGCCCATTGCCTTGCTGGTGACGGCGTTGTCGTTATAAGCCTGCATTCTTTCCCACAGATCCAGACTGTCGCCTTCCCAGATCCTTGCGATAAACTGGTTCGGCATCTGCCAGTTGACATTGTTGTAATACTCGGAATTCTGGGCATCTACGCCATCCATAAAGGTGATATGTCCGTCGCCGGTCTCTTTCCATTCTTTTCCTTCTTCGCCCCAGCAGATCAGGGTGGAGATATCCGGATCTGTATAGAACAGGTTCAGGAGCTGCATGGCTGCAACCGGATCTTCACAGTTCTGGTTGATGGCCCACGGCATATTCAGGTAGGTATTGGAGGCCTTGAAATCCTCTCCCAGCTGGAAGATGACCACCGGCTTGCCGCACAGATTGGATTCCTGCTGACGGATGCCGGGTTTGGTAGCCGTCTTGTAGGCGCAGAGGCTGCCGGCCTTTACCTGCGTAGTAGTTGCGTTTGTCTCTGTGATGGCGTCCGGAGAAATCCAGCCGTTCTGATTCCATCTGTACATTCTCGAGCAGAGATCCATATAGAGATCACTGGAGAACAGATCCTCGATCACCAGGCTGTTGGCCGGATCGAGAAGTACGCCGAAGTTATCGTTCGGGGAATCGATCAGCAGGCACTGCCCGATGATGGAAGTAGGATCCATGTAAAACGTTGTTTTATCAGGATACTGCTCATGCAGTCTGCCAAGAATGTCCTCGATCGTCTCAAAGTCTGTGTAGATGATCTCATCTTCTTCATTCGCATACATGGAAGCATAATCGAAGCCGATGGCATCCAGATACTCAACCGGTATGGACATACCGAATCTGCCCGCCGCGTCGTCCTTCTTAACGGGAATGCCGTACAGGGTTCCTGCTACACGGCAGCCGCCAAGTTCAACGGTATTGAAGGCATCGATGATACCCTGACCATAGGTGGCGAGAAGGTCGTCCTCTTCCAGATCGAGAAGATATCCCTTGTTGACACATGCCATCATTCCCAGAGTAACAACATTAAACAGGTCAACCTGCTCACCGGAAGCAAGTATCAGATTCATGTTCTGCGCATAGGATGCGGAATCCATCGGCATCAGTTCTACATTAACGCCGATCTTCTCACGGGTTATTTCACTGATTTTCTCAGAGATTCTGTCTGTGCCGACAAGCTTTCCGGCCCAGGTCATGAATGCCATGACAATCGTCGGATAATCACCGGATTCTATACGCTCCTGCGCGGCTTCCTGTGCTGCGGTACCGTCATCAGCTTTCTCGAGCTGATCTGCAGAAGCAGAAATGGTCAGTCCGGTTGTCATCCCTAAAGAAAGAGCTGCGATCAGTAACAAAGACAAAATTTTTTTCCTCATGTGTACCTCCTTTGAAATATGAATGGTTTGCCTGCTTCTGTCAATAACCTATGTAACAAATATACATGAAATTGCCAGAATAGTCAATGCACTTTGGGCGATATTTCATTCACAACGCAGAAAAGTGTTGTAATAAAGGAAAATACACACAAAAACAGGGTTGACCGAAGAAAGAAGCCGGGGATATAATAATATATGCGGCCTGCCTGTGAAAAACCTCTTTATAAAAAAGGCAGACAGATTCTGCTGCCGGCCGTATTCTGGCCGGTGCCGCAAAATCGTCATCCGGCAGCAATGTATGTCAGTATATTCTTGCGAATAAGGACCGAGTCATGGATCGCTGTCCCGAATTTCAGGACAGCGATCCATGACTCGATCCCAGGAGGAGTGACTTATGGAAAATTCATTGTTATATCCGATCAGCAACTGTTATCGTGTTCGTATTTCGCTTGACGGATTATGGAAATTCCAGTTTGATCCGGAGCATAAGGGGCTGGCGGAAAACTGGAAGGATGGTCTGAAAAATCCGATCTCCATGCCTGTTCCTGCCAGCTTCTCTGACTTGTTTACGACTGCCCGGGAGCGGGATTATTGCGGGGATTTCTGGTATGAGACAGAGTTCTTCGTTCCGGAAGATGCGTTTTCGAAGGACATTGTGATCCGCTTCGGAAGCGTTACGCATCGGGCGGTGGTTTTCTGCAACGGGATTGAAGTGGGAAGCCATGAAGGGGGCTTTCTTCCCTTTTCGGTAAAGATCAATAAAGCTGTTGTTCCGGGAAAGCCGAATCGTCTGGTGGTCAAAGCCAACAATGAACTGAGCGAGACGACAATTCCCTGCGGAAGGACCATCACGCTTTCGGATGGAAGGAAAGCGGCAAAGCCGTTTTTTGATTTTTTCAATTATGCCGGAATCCACAGAAGCGTCTGGCTTCTTCTGCTTCCTCAGGAATCCATTACCGATTATTCCGTGGATTTCAGGCTGGAAGGACAGGACGCTTTTGTAAACTATCAGGTAAAAACAAACGGCGCTCATCCCGTCGAGGTTGCCCTGTACGATCAGGAAGGAGAACTGGCCGCCAGAGCTTCCGGAAACTGCGGTACGCTCCATGTCAGAAATGCCCGTCTGTGGAAGGTCAGGGATGCCTATTTATATCGCATATCTATTGTATTGAAGGATGGAGATCAGATCCTGGATGAATATTCGGAAAAAACAGGAATACGGACAGTTGAGATTCAGGGCACGAAGATATTGATCAATCATGAACCGGTATATCTGAAGGGCTTTGGAAAACATGAGGATTTTGATGTTCTGGGCAGAGCCTTCAACTGGGCGGTCGCGAAACGGGATTTTGAGTGTATGAAATGGACGAACGCCAACTGTTTCCGGACAAGCCATTATCCTTACGCGGAAGAATGGTATCAGATGGCGGATGAGGAAGGCTTTCTGATCATTGATGAAGTTCCTGCAGTCGGCATGCAGCCTTCCCTTGGCATTGTGGATACAGGTCCCAGAAAATATAAATATTTCTTCGAAGCCCCCAGTACCGCGGAGCTTCTGGAGGTTCATAAACGGCAGGCTGCGGAAATGATCTGCAGGGACAAAAACCATCCCAGTGTAATCGCCTGGAGTCTGTTTAATGAACCGGAAACGATCAGCAGCTATTCGAAGGCGTATTTCTCTGAAGTGTTTGATGCCGCAAAGGACCTTGATCCGCAGAAACGTCCCAGGACAGGAGCGCTGGAGCTTACCAGCTCGCCGGATTCCTGCCAGTGTTTCCAGCTGTGTGATTTCATCTGCCTGAACCGTTATTACGGATGGTATCTGTTCGGCGGTGTCGAGCTGGAAACAGCAAAACAGAAATTTATGGAAGAAATGGAAAAATGGGGAGAAAAAGCCCCGGATATCCCATTTGTTTTCACGGAATTCGGGGCAGACACGCTGGGATCTGAACATAAACTTCCCGGAAATATGTGGTCTCAGGAATATCAGGTCAAATATATGCAGCTGTACTTTGATGTGTTTGATTCGTTCGACTTTATTCAGGGAGAGCTGGTCTGGAATTTCGCCGATTTTATGACTTCCGAAGGAATCATCCGCGTAAACGGAAATAAAAAAGGTATTTTTACACGAGACCGCCAGCCCAAGGACGCGGCTTATCTCTTCAGAGAAAGATGGGGCCGCTGAGAGACAGGAGAGAAAAAGAAAACTTACTCTTGTATCTGCCGGCCTTTTTGCGCGATAAAGCCGGCAGCTGCGCCGTGCAGAAATAGTTCCTGCAGTCAGCCTTCTTCCATGGGATTTCTGTCGCCGACCAGAACCACGGTCCGGAAGCTGTGGCCGACAGCCTCCAGGAACGGTCCGAAGACATCCATTGTGCGGAGCTTCAGGCTGGAGGTGTTGACACAGGGATGGCATCCCAGCCATTCTCCCTTCAGCACATCCTCATCCACCAGAAGCTGAACCTTGTGTTCCCTGTCGTTCATCAGCCCCATGATGCTGACCGCGCCGGGCAGAATATCCAGATATTCCTCCATCTTTTCGGCGGAGCCGAAAGAAAGCCTGGCGGAGCCGATCTGGGAGGAGATCTCCTTTGTCTTGAAATTTTTGGTGTCCGGCATCATCAGAAGATAGAAGGCAGTCTGCTGGCGGTTGCAGAGAAAAAGAT
>JAFOJB010000526.1 GCA_017420455.1 Blautia sp. | reverse complement strand
CCCATCAGTACAAAGGCCCAGTGGGACATGGAAAGATGCATCCGGCGGACAAAGGAAACCGGAGCCACCCCATAGAGGAAAGGAACCGCATAGCTGCTCATGGACATACCGCAGAAGGCAGTTAGTACAAAGCTTGCCATAAGCAGGATATTCAGAACAGTCGTAATACTGCGATACGGATTATATTTTCCCTTAAACAGTGCGCTGTACCACTTCCGGTTCAGGATCTGATGAATAACCACAAGAACCGTCATACCCATGCCGATCCACTCATGCGCCATCTCCCCTGTGACCTGATAAGCCATGAGGCAGAGGAGCAGGACGGTCATGGCCGCATCCACGATCCTCTTGATGATCATATTCGTTTTTGCCCTGGACATGGTTCCGGCCCTCCTCCAACCGATTTATTTCAGTCCGTCGATCCAGGACTGAAGATCCGCTTCCGAGACATTTCCGCTGAAGCGTTTACCCTCAAGCCAGGTACCGCTTCCGGCCAGAGCTTCCATGTTAGGACCACTTCGACCGATTCCGCTTCCGCCGGATGTGCAGAACGGAATCACCGTAATCCCTTCAAAGCTGTATTTCTCCACAAAGGTATCCAGAATTCGCGGTTCTTCGCCCCACCAGATCGGGAAGCCAAGATAAATGGTCGTATAGCCTTCCAGAGAAATGTCTTCACTGTCGATCTCGGGGCGGGCATTTTTATCGTTCTGCTCTGATGTGGAACGGCTGCTCCTGTCGTTATAATTGAGATCCTCTTCTGTATAGGGCTCTGTCGCCAGGATCTCGTAAAGGTCTCCGCCGGTAACCGCTGCGATCCTCTCGGCAACACCTTTTGTGGTGCCGGTAGCGGAGAAATAAGCTACCAGGACATCTGAATGATTCTGAACATCTTCGACAGAAGTGTTCTCAGCAGATGTATTATCATCTGTAGAATCTGCATCTACAGCTGCTGTATCCGATGATTCTTCTGAAGCAGCACTGTTGTCGGCAGACTCCTTTTCTGCTGTGGTTACGTTTTCCTCTGATGTATTCTGCGCTTCTGATGACTGTGTACTTGATGCCTCATTTGAGTTTGTGCTTCCGCAGGCTGCCAGACTAAGAACCATTGTAAATACCATAAGAACTGCCAGTATTGTTTTGATCTTTTTCATTGCTGTTTCCCTTACTTCAGTTTGCTGTAATCTTCCTCAGATACCGCTTCCAGCCACTCCGCACTGGTTTCTTCTCCAGCCACTTCAATGGCCAGATGTGAGAACCAGGAGTCAGGAGCCGCGCCATGCCAGTGCTTCACATTTGCAGGAATGTTGATCACAGTACCGGGCGTCATTTCTACGGGTTCCTTCCCCCACTCCTGGTAATATCCCCTGCCTCCGACGCAGATCAGCATCTGTCCGCCGCCGCTTTTCGCATGATGGATATGCCAGTTGTTGCGGCATCCCGGCTCAAAGGTCACGTTGAATACAGGGACCTGCTCGGTGGATACCGGTGCCAGATAGCTCTGACCGACAAAATACTGCGCATAGGCATCGTTCGGGGCACCGATCGGGAAGAAGATGGTGTTCTGGTATCTATCCTTATCCGTCAGCGCCGGAGTTTCTTCATTCCAGACTTCCTTTGCCAGACGGAATACCGCCCAGCCCTTCGGCCAGCCCACATACATGGTAGCGTGGGTAATGATGGCGGCGATCTCTTTCTTCGACACGCCGTGTGCTTTTGCGTTCTGCAGATGATAGGACAGGGATGAGTCCGTAATGCCGGAAGCCATCAGGGAGACGACAGTAATGATGCACTTTGTCTTTACGTCGATTGCTTCCTCATTCCATACTTCACCGAAGAGCACGTCATCATTCAGGTGTGCGAACATCGGCGCGAATTCACCCAGCTGGTTCCTTCCTGCGGTCTGTACGATCTTTTCAGCCATTTGTCTCTTCCTCCTCTTACTTTGCGATCTTCTGGTCGCCCGTGGACCAGACATGTTTTTCTTTTGCGGCAGCCGGTTTGTTCTGTGCCATAACACCGGCCAGCGGATGAGGCACGTACGGCTCCTCCAGATACAGGATCTCTTCTGGTGTCAGTGTGAGCTCCACCGCCTTTGCCGCACCTTCGATATGATGAAGCTTGGTGGCGCCGACGACCGGGGAAGTCACCTTGGTGAGAAGCCATGCAAGAGAAACTTCTGTCATCGTCACGCCGTGCTTTTCGGCAATCTCAGCAACGCGGGAAATGATCACATTGTCCTGCTGTGCCGTTGCGTCGTATTTGAATTTTGCGTAGGCATCTTCTTCGGCACGCTTTGTTCCGCCTTCTCCGGGAAGCCTTGAAAGTCTGCCGGCAGCCAGGGCACTGTAAGGCGTAAGAGCGATGTTTTCCTCATTGCAGTACGGAACCATTTCCCGCTCTTCCTCACGGAAGATCAGATTATAGTGCCCCTGGATAGAGACGAACTTCGCGAAGCCCTCTTTCTCCGCCAGGGCGTTGGCCTTGGCGATCTGCCAGGCAAAACAGTTGGAGATGCCGATGTATCGGGCCTTTCCCTCCTTCACGACGCGGTTCAGACCATCCATGATCTCTTCGATGGGCGTCTGCCAGTCCCACATGTGATAGATATACAGATCCACGT
>JAFOJB010000525.1 GCA_017420455.1 Blautia sp. | reverse complement strand
GGAATCGACAGCTCCCTCTATGAGGCTGCCGCCCTGGACGGCGCTACAAAGATGCAGCAGATCTTCAGGATCACCCTGCCTCTTCTGAAGCCCACCATCATCACCCTGACCCTCATGCCCATCGGACGGATGTTCTATTCGGACTTCGGCCTGTTCTACCAGGTACCCCAGAATTCCGGAGCGCTTTTCAATGTGACGCAGACCATCGATACCTATGTGTACAGGGGCCTGATGGAACTGAACAATATCGGGATGTCCGCTGCGGCAGGCTTCTACCAGTCTGTGGTCGGCTTTATCCTGGTACTGATCGCCAATACCATCGTCCGCAAGGTCGATGCTGACAACGCCTTATTCTGAGAAGGAGGAAAAACCATGACGGAAAGCAAGACATTTAACAGGGTCGCCACGGTCATCCTGACAGCACTGGTCATTATCACCATGCTGCCGATCATCCTGATACTGGTGTCCTCCTTTACCGATGAAACCTATCTGCTGCAGAACGGTTATTCCTTCCTCCCGAGGATATGGAGTCTGGACGCCTATTATTATATCGTGAAGCAGGGTGTTGTCATTGTACGTGCCTATGGCATTTCGTTTTTTACGACCATCGTGGGTACGGTTCTCAGCGTACTTCTCACCACTACCCTGGCCTATCCCATGGCCAGAAAATCCTTCCGTTACCGGAATGTTCTTTCCTTTTTTGTGTTCTTCACCATGCTGTTCAATGGAGGAATCGTTCCTTCCTACATTATGTGGACCAGATTTTTCCATATCAAGAACACTCTTTGGGCTCTGCTGATCCCTAATTATCTGGTGAGCGCCTTCAACGTGATCCTGGTGAAAAACTATTATGCCAACAACATCCCGGACGCGCTGGTGGAGGCTTCCCAGATCGACGGCGCTTCGGAGCTGACCATCTTCAAGAAGGTCATGTTCCCGCTGGCAAAGCCGGTGGTGGCAACCATCAGCCTGTTTACCGGTCTGTGCTACTGGAATGACTGGACAAACGGTCTGTACTATGTAGATAAGGCAAAATTCTACAGCATCCAGCTTCTGCTGCTGAAGATCATGAACAATATTCAGGCCCTGAAGACCAATTCCAGCGCGGCCATGCTGGGTACCGGAGCTGTAGAGCTTCCCGGAACTTCTGTCCGTATGGCCATGGCGTTTATCGGAATACTGCCGATCCTGATCATCTATCCCTTCGTCCAGAAATATCTGGTGGAAGGCGTCGTGATCGGTGCGGTAAAGGGGTAAGAAGGAGGAAAAGACGATGGCAACAGGACAGATCAGTTTCTTTTCCAGTTCCCTTTCGCGGTTCGTCCCCGTACAGGTGATCCTGCCGAATGATACCCCGCCGGAATGGACGCAGGGAAACCCGCATTTTCAGCGCCCCATGAAGACGCTGATCCTGCTCCATGGTTTCTCCGGTTACAATATGGACTGGGTTTACGGAGGACTTGTGCAGGACGCGGCCCTGAAGTATAATCTGGCTGTACTGATGCCCTCCGGGGACAACAGCTTCTATCTGGACCAGGAGGCCACGGGCTGCCGCTATGGGACCTTTACGGGAGAAGAGCTCCCGGATTACTTCGGAAAGCTGTTCGGCCTCTCCGAAAAAAGAGAGGACTGGCTGGTGGGCGGCTATTCGATGGGCGGCTTCGGCGCGCTTCACACGGCGTTTCAGTTTCCGGAAAGGTTCGGCAGTGTGTTTGCCCTCTCCTCCGCCCTGATCGTACACAAGATCGAGAATATGGATCCGGGAGCGCAGGATCTGATGGCCAATTACGCATACTATAGAATGGTCTTCGGAGATCTTGAGAAGGTTTCTGAAAGCAGCAGCAATCCGGAGGAGCTCGTGCGGAGAAACAAGAGAGAAGGCAAAGCCTTTCCGGATATTTTCCTGGCCTGCGGCACAGAGGATTTCCTGCTGCAGGAGAACCATGATTTCCGGGACTTCCTGCAGAAGGAAGAGATTCCGTTCCGGTATGCAGAAGGCCCGGGGGAGCACAATTTTGCCTTCTGGAATCCGTACATGGAAAAGGCCCTGGAATACCTCCTCGGATAGAGAAACAGGATACTGCGTGAGAACGCAAAGCCGCGGTGAATAACAGGAGAGTTTGGAGGAAAAATCTGATATGAAGATCAGTGAGATTGTAAGACGTATAGAAAGTTACCACCCATATCTTCCGGATTACAATGGCTGCGATGGATATAAGTCCGGAAATCCGGAGGACGAATGTACCGGAATTGCCTGCGCCCTTGTTCCTACATATGAGGTGATCCGGGAAGCGGCGGAAAAAGGCTGCAATTTCCTGTATGTACATGAGCCCAGCTACTATCTGAGTCCGGATTATCCGGACTGGCGCGGGGACTTCGG
>JAFOJB010000524.1 GCA_017420455.1 Blautia sp. | reverse complement strand
TGACAGTCGGCGCAGCCCGCTGCGCCTCCTTCCGCCGCCTTGCATCTGCATCTGCATCTGAATCCGATCTGATGGTTTAACTGCAAATGTCACTGAGACAGACCACAAGCTGAGAAAATACAGATGGATCAGATAATGCGGGTAACTGTATGGGATGGAGTTACTGAAAGACGGGGCCTGGAAAAATGGATTATGATGATGCGGCTTTATACGAACTGAAAAGAGAAGAGAGGGACTGGCGGCATCTTTTCAGTGATGGGATACTGAAACAGGGTGCTTCTGAAAAAATCCAGGGCATGCTGCTGAACTTTGAAGATTATGGGACGGGGACCAGTTGTCATGCCACTTTTGCGGCCTCTGAAACAAAGATCGAAGCAAAGACCCGGACAAAAATCGCAGTAAAGGCCAGATATGGCAGTTATTATACAGTGCAGATCCGGAGAGCGCCATCTCATTTCCGGGAAACCTGGGACATGGCGTATTTCCAGTGCAGCTGTCCGGATTCTGTCCATGGCAGATGCGTGCATATGGCGGGGGCTTTGTTCCACTGGGAGAAGCTGCACGGGCCGTGGGTCGTACAGGAATCGGAGTCGGACAGAAACGAGCGGATCCGGAAGAAGAAGACAGACGACGAGAGGAAAAGGCGAAGGGAGATGCGCAAAGAGCTGGGCGAAGCGCATGTCCCGGTGCTGGATTTCCTTTCAAGGGGGGAAGAGGAAGAAAAGCTGCGGTTTTTTGATTTCGAGGCTGCCTTAAAGGATGCCGTCACAAATCCGTATCATATCGCCCGGGCAAAGGAGCTTCAGGAGGAAAACCTTTTCGGGGATGTCCGGATAACCATATCCAGAGACCGGTTTGGAAAACAGACGCTTTGCGGCCAGGTCCGCTATATGTCGGAGCTGGAGAACGTATCAGTGGAATGTAAGTTTGCCCCGGACCGTCTCCTTGGGATAAGAAGCAGGGGATTCCTGGGAGATGTACGGAAATTCTGGTACGGGGAAGAGGAACTGGATACAATTGACCTGGTGCTGGATGAATATGAGCTGATCCTGATCCAGAAGGTGTGGGACAAACTGGAAAGCCAGGAGGCAGAGGAGCAGACAGACAGCGCTGCCCTGCAGTTCTTTCAGAACCTGGAACAGGCAGAGGTCATAAAACGGAAGAATGATGTCAGACCCAGGGAAAAACAGAAAACCCTTGGGATAGAACCCAGGATTACCGTAGAGGAAGGCCAGGCCAGGTTAAGCTTTAAGATGGGACGCCAGGGAGGGAAGATGCTGATCGTCAGGAATCTGTCCGAGCTGGTGTACTGCTATGAGGAAGAGAAACAGCTGGAGCTTTCCAGGACGGAGACCCTGGATTTCGGGGAGATGGATTTTCAGGAAGAATCATTGTCCTGGCTTCAGTTTATCCAAAGAAGAGTACGTGAGATCGGGGATGTCAACGAGAAGCTGTCCCGCCGGAATTTCGGATACGGCGCTTCCCTGTCAGTCAGCTATCAGCAGGAGCTCAAGGGAAGCCTCCTGGATCATTTTTATGACAGCGGCGAAGGAAAGAACTGTGAATATCAGGACAAAACAAATGGGGTCAAGGCCCGGCAGATTTCCATCGGGCATAAGGATCTGAAGCTGAAGCTGCTGGTAGAACGGCTGCAGGATGCAAGAGGACGGTTTGCGGGAGTGGCGGTCTCCGGATATCTGCCGGTCCTGATTCCGGGAGGAAGCGCCCAGTATGTCCTGAATCCGGAATACCTCAGCAGGATCTCCGAGGAAGAGGAGGAGTCGTTCCGGCCATTTACCAGTGTGGCGGACGCCTCCGGGTATTTCCGTTTCCAGGTAGGGCTTTCTCACCTGAATCAGTTTTATTACAGAGTCCTTCCAAAGCTTCTGGAAAATCCACGGGTGGAGGTGGACGATACCTGCAGCGAGGAAGCGGCAGGCTTTCTTCCGCCGGAAGCGGTGTTTGTCTTTTATCTTGACTATGAAAGCGGGCTCCTTTCCTGTAAAGGCAAGGTTTCCTATGAAGAAAAGGAGTATACCATCCACCCCAGGGAAAACAGGGGAGAGGAATACAGGGACTATGAACAGGAAAACAAGGTGCTTCAGGAACTGTCCAGATGGTTCTCCTCCTATGACCCCAAAAAGCTGGTCTTCTGGGCGAAGACAGAGGATGAAGAGATGTTCCGCTTTCTGACCGAAGGAATTGCCGGCCTTTCTGCCTATGGACAGGTAAAGGGAACGGACGCATTCCGGAGCAACCGGGTGCGGCAGATTCCCAAGGTCCAGGTAGGCGTTTCCGTAAAAAGCGGACTCATGGATCTTTCCGTCACTTCGAAGGAAGTGGATGAAAAAGAACTGCTGGAGCTTCTGCACAGCTATTCGCTGAAAAAACGGTTCCACAGGCTGAGGAGCGGTGATTTTATCGATCTGTCCGAGGACAGTGAACTGCGCAGCACCCTGGATTTCCTTACGGGAATGGATCTGGTGCCGGATGAAGTCATTAAGGAAAACGCCCATCTCCCCATGTACCGGGCCCTTTATCTCGACCGGATGCTGGAGGAGCATGATCACGTGGTGTCCAACAGGGACCGCACCTACCGCGCCCTGATCAAGAATTTCCGTACAGTGGCAGATTCGGAATATGAGCCGCCTCAGAGCCTGTCGCAGACAATGCGGTCTTACCAGACCTTTGGCTTTAAGTGGCTGAAGACACTGACGGCAGCAGGATTCGGCGGTATTCTGGCCGATGAGATGGGCCTTGGAAAGACGCTTCAGACCATTGCGCTTTTCCTTTCAGAGAAGGAGGAGGGAAATCAGAAGCCTTCTCTTGTGGTCTGTCCTGCTTCCCTGATCTATAACTGGAAGGAGGAAATACAGCGGTTTGCGCCGGAGCTGGACGTCACGGTTCTGGCGGGAACGGCCGGAGAGAGGAAGACGCTTTTTGCAAAGATGCAGAAGGCACAGGAAAAAGGCGGCGGCCTTTCCGATGTCTATGTCACCTCTTATGATCTTTTAAAAAGGGATATCGTGCAGTACAAGCCTCTTTCCTTCCGCTTCTGTGTGCTGGACGAGGCGCAGTATATCAAAAACCAGAGGGCGGCCGCGGCGAAAACGGTGAAGACGGTACAGGCGGAGCAGAGGCTGGCCCTGACGGGTACGCCCATCGAAAATCGCCTCTCGGAGCTTTGGAGCATCTTTGATTTTCTGATGCCGGGGTTTCTTTACAGCTCGGAAGAGTTTATCAACCGCTTTGAAAACCCCATTGCGAAGTCCGGGGATGAGAATGCGACGCGGAAGCTGAAACAGATGACCAGCCCGTTCATCCTCCGCAGGAAAAAGGAGGATGTGCTGAAGGATCTTCCGGCCAAGCTGGAGGAGGTACGTTACGCAAGGTTTGAAGGAGAGCAGCAGAGGCTTTATGACAGCCAGGTTCTGCATATGAAGCAGCTTCTGGAGGAAAGCACCGGATCCGGAGAGGAGAAGATGAGGATTCTGGCAGAGCTTACCAGGATCCGGCAGATCTGCTGCGATCCGTCGCTGATCTTTGAAGACTATCATGGCAGCAGCGCGAAAAGGGAGGCCTGTCTGCAGCTGGTACGTTCCGCCATTGACGGCGGGCACAGGATACTGCTCTTTTCCCAGTTCACCTCCATGCTGGCCCTTCTGGAACAGGATCTTGCAGCAGAGGAAATACCTTTCTACAAGATCACGGGGGAGACGCCGAAGGATAAAAGGATCGCTCTTGTGAATGCCTTTAACGAAGGAGAAACGCCGGTGTTCCTGATTTCGCTGAAGGCGGGAGGGACAGGACTCAACCTTACCGGAGCGGATGTGGTGATCCACTATGATCCCTGGTGGAATCTGGCAGCCCAGAATCAGGCGACAGACCGCGCCCACCGGATCGGCCAGACGCGGCAGGTGACGGTTTACCGTGTAATCCTGAAGGATACCATTGAGGAAAAGATCCTGGAGCTTCAGGAAGCAAAGAAGGATCTGGCAGAAGCGATCCTTGAAGGCAGGTCCGAATCTCTCTTCAGCATGAGCAACGAAGAACTCCTTGCGCTGCTGGAGTGAAAGAATGGTGCATGGCAGCCGGATGCTGCGGCGTGATATGGGGCAGAAAGACCGTTCAGCCGAAGGATGTTTCTGCACTGGAATCATAAATGCGGGAGGAGAGCATATGAGCAAGAAGGTTGTAGCGGCAGGGCACATCTGTCTGGATATTACACCTGCCATTGGAGGGGAGAAGGTCAGTGAGATCGGGGAACTGCTTCTTCCCGGAAAGCTGATCCATACAGGAAAGGCAGACGTCCATACCGGCGGAAGTGTGGCAAATACCGGACTTGCCATGAAGCTGCTGGGAGCAGACGTATATCTGGCCGGGAAAATCGGAGAGGACTCTTTCGGAGATATGATCGAGAAGATCGTAAACCGGTATGGAGTGCAAAGAGGACTGATCCGTAAGGCGGGAGAATCCTCTTCTTATTCTGTGGTACTGGCAGTGCCGGGAATCGACAGAATCTTTCTGCACCATCCGGGAGCCAACGATACCTTTTCGGCGGAGGATCTTTCCGAAGAACTTCTTCAGGATACGGCCCTGTTTCATTTCGGCTATCCGCCCATTATGCAGAAAATGTATGAAAGAGACGGCGACGGGCTCGTGGAGGTCATGAAGAAGGCAAAATCCTTCGGCGCCGCCACATCCCTGGATCTGGCGGCTGTTGATCCGAAATCCGCCG
Organism: Blautia sp.; assembly: GCA_017420455.1. Classification (GTDB taxonomy): domain Bacteria; phylum Bacillota; class Clostridia; order Lachnospirales; family Lachnospiraceae; genus Blautia_A. The sequence goes on along the minus strand of JAFOJB010000524.1, from coordinate 8,220 downwards.
CGGGCAGGGCAGACTGGGAGAAAATTCTCTGTAAGACCCTTCCTTATACAGATATCTTTGTCCCCAGCGTGGAGGAGCTGTATTATATGCTGGACCGGGAGGGCTTCTGCGCCTTGCGGGAAAAGGCGGGAAACCGGGATGTATGTGAGGTCCTGGATCTTGAGAAGGATATCCGTCCTCTTGCCGGACGCTGTATGGAGATGGGGGTGAAAATCCTTGTCATCAAGTGCGGAGCTGCCGGCATGTATTATCGGACGGCGTCTCTGGAGGTCCTGGAAACCATCCCGGAGAGACTGGGACTTTCCGGCAGACTCTGGGCGGAAAAGGAGGGTTTCGAAAGAAGCTATGTCCCGGAGAGGATCCTTTCCGGGACAGGAGCCGGAGACACCAGTATCGCGGCGTTTCTTACTTCCCTTCTGAAAGGGTATGGCCCGGAGAAATGCATCCGGTACGCGGCAGCCACCGGAGCCTGCTGCGTGGCTGCCTACGATGCCCTTGGCGGACTTCTTCCGCTCGAAGAACTCGAAAAAAGAATACAGGCCGGATGGAAAAAGAACGGAGAATAAGAGGAGGAAAACAGATGAGAGGAATTTATACTTCGGTAAATGATATTCGAAAGAGAGTGTTTGCGGAAGTTGCGAAACTGTCGTATGAGTACGCGGACGGCGATCTGTCTGAAATGGAGCAGATTCCTTACCGTGTGATTCCCGGAGAAATCTCTACCTATCGGGAGAGTGTATTTCTGGAGCGCGCTATTGTAAAGGAAAGAATGCGTCTCGCCATGGGCCTGCCGCTTCGGAGCCCCAGCGAGCATGCCCCGGTTTCCCAGGGAGCCATGGAATGCATCAAGCCGGAAAAATATTATCAGCCCCCGCTGATCAACATCATCAAATTTGCCTGCCATAAGTGCCCGGATAACGTGGTGAAGGTCACGGACGCCTGCCAGGGGTGTCTTGCGCATCCCTGTGTGGAGGTGTGTCCGAAGAAAGCAGTCTCGATCCAGAACGGACGGTCTGTCATCGATCAGGAAAAATGCATCAAGTGCGGGAAATGTATCAGTGTATGCCCTTACGGCGCCATTATGCGGCTGGAACGCCCCTGCGCAAAGGCCTGCGGCATGAAGGCCATCGGATCGGACGAATATGGCAGGGCAGAGATCGACCAGGAGAAATGTGTTTCCTGTGGAATGTGCCTGGCAAACTGCCCCTTCGGCGCGATCGCGGACAAAGCCCAGATTTTCCAGGTAATCCAGGCAATCCGGAGCGAAGTTCCGGTGTATGCGGCGATAGCCCCTGCAGTTGCGGGACAGTTCGGGAAGGAGCTTAAACCGGAGCAGATCCGGGCGGCGTTCCAGGCACTGGGCTTTGAGGATGTCATGGAGGTGGCGATCGGCGCAGACCTGTGTACCATAGAGGAAGCCAAGGACTTTGTCACAGAGGTTCCGGAAAAGCTTCCCTTTATGGCGACCTCCTGCTGTCCGGCCTGGTCCATGATGGCAAAGAAGCTTTTCCCGGATTACGCGAACTGTATCTCCATGGCCCTGACGCCCATGGTGCTTACAGGACGCCTTCTGAAACGTCAGCATCCCGGCTGCAAGGTAGCCTTTATCGGGCCCTGTGCCGCAAAGAAACTGGAGGCCAGCAGAAAAACGATCCGGAGCGATATAGACTTTGTCCTGACCTTCGAAGAGGTCATGGGAATGTTTGAAGCAAAGGATGTGGATTTTGCAAAGCTGGAGGAGACAGACGCCATGCATGGAGCCAGCGGAGACGGCCGCGGCTTCGCGGTGAGCGGGGGCGTAGCCTCTGCCGTGGTGAACTGCATAAAGGAAATGTATCCCGACCGGGAGGTGAAGGTAGAGAGCGCCGAGGGACTGGAAAACTGCCGGAAGCTTCTGCAGCTGGCGAAAGCCGGAAAGTATAACGGATATCTGCTGGAAGGAATGGCCTGCCCCGGCGGCTGTGTAGCCGGTGCCGGAACCAGGCAGCCCATCGCGAAATCCGCCGCTGCCGTTGCCCTGCACAAAAAGGTATCCACGAACGCCCACGCTTTCCAGAGCGATTACAAGGATCTTCTGCATCTTCTGGAGGAATAGAGAACTGCACTGCAGCGCAGAGCTTCGAAAAGGCCGGCAAATGCGGGAACACTGCGCCATTTTCTGTCGAAGCTCCTGCCAGTGAAGCCCTGCGCTGCAGCATTTCTGAATATGCTTTTTACGTATCCGATGCGGCGCCGCAGAAGGCGGTGACCAGCGTCAGGCTGATGAGCAGTCCGCCGATGATATCTGTGAGCCAGTGCACTCCGGACAGGAGCCGGCCGATTACGGTGGCAGCCAGGACCAGGATGCAGACAGTCTTCAGGAAAGTCTTCAGGACGGAGCTTTTGAGATAACGGCTGATCATGAAGATGGCGCTTCCCATGACCACACATACCAGCAGGGTGTGGGTGGAGGGGAAGGATGCCTCCGGCACGGTGCTGTCCGGCATGATGACGGGCCGGTAATTTACCACAAAGTGTTCAAAACCTGCATACAGAAGAACTGTCACGGCATAAAGGACGGCCAGACAGTAAAAAGCAGGATCGACAGCCTTCGGGCTTTTTCTCCGGATCAGCTGCGCCAGGCCGAGAAGGGCAAATATCCCGGCTGCGGCGATGGAGATATACCCCAGGATTTCCGTGAGCTTATACAGCTGCATGTTTGTGCCGGTCAGGCCGGAAACACTTTTGTTGAGGGACGCGAACCCTACGCTGGTACCCTGAGGCCCGATGGGCTGCACATCTACTGTCCTGATGGCGAAAATATAGAAGACGGTGAGCAGCAGGAATAAAAACGCTGTGATCAGATATCTTGTCCTTTTTTTCATCTTTGGGATTTCCTTTCCTTTGCGGAGCAGCCGGATGGCTGCAGGCAGCTTCCGTTACGGCTCAGCCGATGCAATCTGACGTCTGCTGTCATCGCTGCATTGCTGCCGACGGCTGTGCCCGGCAGTCCGGGGGAATAAAAAGGAGAAATTCCGGAACCCTCGGGTATCGGAATTTCTCCTTTGTTTTTGGGTTTAAGCGGCGGGAGTTTCCTCTGCTTCTTCCACGACTTCTTCTACAGCTTCTTCTGCGGGAGCAGCTTCCTCAGCATCTGCCTCTTCTGCAGGAGCAGCTTCCTCAGCGGCTTCTGCTTCTGCGGGTTCCTCAACGGCTTCTTCTGCAGCTCCATCTGCGACCGCATCGCTTACGATTGCCTGCAGCTTCTCCTGAAGGGAGGTAAGATCTGCGGAAAGGGTATCGATCTGGGAAACAGCCTCGGAAATGGTATTCCTGGCTTCCTCGGGAGAACCGAAGGATTCCAGAAGCTCGGAAGCTTCGTTGGCAGCCACGGTGAGAGCCTCGATCTGTGCATCTTTTTCAGCGGAGGCAGCAGTAAGAGCTTCTATTTCAGCTGCTTTGGCAGAGACCTCTTCTACCATGGCATCCGCGCTCTTCTGTGCTTCGGCCATTGCGCTCTGTGCAGCGGAGACTTCTTCGTTCAATGCTTTGATCTTGCTGCTGTTCGTGATGCCTGTGACACAAAGGATGATCAACAGGACAGCGGCTACGATACCTAAAATGGTGGTTGGTTTCTTTAAGTTGTTCATGCAATGTTCCTCCCTGTTAAATAAGTTGGTAAAAGGTAAAGACTTTAAAGCAGCTAAAGTGCTTCATTATTATTTATTATACCATATTTTCCCGTTTTGGGAAGATGATTCTGTAAAATTATTCGCTGTATCCGGGAGAAATGTTGCAGTTCACGGTCTCACCGTCCGGGGCTTGATGTGTTTTCGGCGTCTGTCGGCCTTCCTGACCATGAACAGATACATGCTTTCAAAAATTCAGGGAAAATTAAAAAAATATAGTTTGTATTTTCTACATAATCTCTGTATAATAGGCAGGATGAAAAAAGAAAGAAAAAATGAAGGCAGACAGTGCAGAGAATCAGGAGGAGATACAATGGCACAAAGAACTGACATCCACAAGGTTTTGATCATTGGTTCCGGTCCGATCATCATTGGTCAGGCCTGTGAATTTGATTATTCCGGAACACAGGCGTGCAAAGCGCTTCGGAACCTTGGCTATGAAATTGTACTGGTAAACTCCAATCCGGCGACGATCATGACGGATCCGGAAATTGCTGACGTTACATATATTGAACCGCTGAATTCTGAACGCATTGAGCGCATTATCGAAAAAGAAAGACCAGACGCGTTATTGCCGAATCTTGGCGGACAGTCCGGTCTTAATCTTTGTTCAGAGCTTTCGAAAAAGGGTGTCCTGGACAAATACCATGTAAAGGTGATCGGCGTACAGGTAGATGCCATCGAGAGAGGCGAGGACCGGATCGAATTCAAGAAGACCATGGAAAGCCTTGGGATCGAGATGGCCAGAAGCGAAGTGGCCTATTCCGTAGAAGAAGGCCTTGCCATTGCAAAGAAGCTGGGATATCCTGTGGTCCTTCGGCCTGCCTATACCATGGGCGGAACAGGCGGCGGCCTGGTCTATAATGAAGAGGAACTGAAGAAGATCTGTGCCCGCGGCTTGCAGGCCAGCCTTGTGGGCCAGGTACTTGTGGAGGAATCCATCCTCGGCTGGGAGGAGCTGGAGCTCGAGGTAGTACGGGATAAGGACAACAATATGATCACCGTCTGCTTTATCGAGAATATTGATCCTCTTGGCATCCATACGGGAGATTCCTTCTGCTCTGCCCCCATGCTGACCATCTCTGAGGAAGTGCAGAAGCGTCTTCAGGAAAAATCCTACAGGATCGTAGAGGCGATCCAGGTGATCGGCGGGACCAATGTACAGTGGGCTCACGACCCGGTGACGGACCGGGATATCATCATCGAGATCAATCCCCGGACATCCCGTTCCTCCGCCCTTGCCAGCAAGGCTACCGGATTCCCCATCGCCCTGGTATCCGCCATGCTGGCTACCGGCCTGACCCTTTCGGAGATTCCCTGCGGGAAATACGGAACTCTGGACAAATACGTTCCGGACGGGGACTATGTGGTGATCAAGTTTGCCCGCTGGGCTTTTGAGAAATTCAAGGGAGTACAGGACAGGCTGGGAACCCAGATGCGGGCCGTGGGAGAGGTCATGAGCATCGGCAAGAACTTCAAGGAAGCCTTCCAGAAGGCGATCCGGAGCCTGGAGAACAGCCATTACGGCCTCGGCAATGACAGATCCCTGGCGGGAAAATCTCTGGAGGAGCTGATGGATATGCTGAAATATCCCACCAGCAAGAGATATTTTGTGATCTATGAGGCCCTGAAAAAGGACGCCGATATCGAACAGATCTATCAGCTGACAAAGATCAAGCATTATTTCCTGGAGCAGATGAAGGAGCTGGCGCTGGAAGAGGAAGCCCTTACGGCAGATAAGGGAAGGCTTCCGGAGGATGCGGCGCTGATCCGGGCGAAAAAGGACGGCTTCTCCGATAAATATCTGGGACAGATCCTGGAGATCCCGGAGGAGGATATCCGGAACCGGAGGATCGCCCTGGGAGTGGAGGAGGCCTGGGAAGGGGTTCATGTAAGCGGGACCAAAGACAGCGCCTACTATTATTCCACCTATAACGCCCCGGACAGGAATCCGGTTTCCACAGGAAAGCAGAAGGTTATGATCCTTGGAGGCGGGCCGAACAGGATCGGGCAGGGAATCGAGTTCGATTACTGCTGCGTGCATGCGTCCCTGGCCCTGAAGAAGCTGGGCTTTGAGACGATCATCGTAAACTGCAATCCGGAGACGGTTTCTACGGATTACGATACCTCCGACAAGCTGTATTTTGAGCCGCTGACACTGGAGGATGTGCTCAGTATCTATAAAAAGGAACAGCCGGTGGGCGTGATCGCCCAGTTCGGCGGGCAGACTCCTCTGAATCTGGCATCCGATCTGGAGAAGAACGGGGTGAAGATCCTGGGTACGGCTCCGGCTGTGATCGACCTGGCAGAGGACCGTGACCTGTTCCGTGCCATGATGGACAAGCTTTCCATTCCCATGCCGGAATCCGGAATGGCGGTAACGGTCGCCGAGGCGCAGGCTGTTGCGGAGCGGATCGGTTATCCGGTCATGGTCCGTCCCTCCTATGTCCTTGGCGGACGCGGAATGGAGGTCGTCCACGACAAGGAAAGCATGGCCGGTTATATGGAAGCCGCTGTCGGCGTAACCCCGGACCGTCCGATCCTGATCGACCGGTTCCTGATGCATGCGACCGAGTGCGAGGCGGACGCCATCAGCGATGGGACACATGCCTTTGTCCCGGCGGTGATGGAGCATATCGAGCTGGCCGGCGTACATTCCGGCGATTCGGCATGTATCATACCTTCCCGCCACCTTTCGGAAGAGAACGTGGCGACGATAAAGGAGTATACCCGCAGGATCGCGGAAGAAATGCATGTCCAGGGCCTTATGAACATGCAGTATGCCATTGAGAACGGCAAGGTTTATGTACTGGAGGCGAATCCGAGAGCTTCCCGTACGGTTCCGCTGGTTTCCAAGGTCTGCAATATCCGCATGGTCCCGCTGGCGATCGATATCGTGACGGCGCCGCTGACCGGCAGGCCCTCTCCCGTACCGGCTCTGAAGGAGCAGCATATTCCTTACTACGGTGTAAAAGAAGCAGTGTTCCCCTTCAATATGTTCCCGGAGGTGGATCCTGTCCTGGGACCGGAAATGCGTTCCACCGGAGAAGTTCTGGGGCTTTCGGAAAACTGGGGCGAGGCCTTCTACAAAGCGCAGGAGGCTACGCAGACCAGGCTTCCGCTGGAGGGTACCGTCCTGATCACCGTAAATGACAAGGATAAGGGAGAAGTTGTAGAGGTTGCAAGAGAGTTCGCACAGCTTGGCTTCCGGATTCTTGCCACCACCGGAACCCAGAAGTGTCTGGAGAAGGCAGGGATCAGCACGGAACATATCAATAAGCTTCAGGAAGGCGGCTCCACGATTCTGGATCTCATCCAGAACGGCACCATCGACCTGGTGGTCAACAGCCCCGGCGGAAAAGAGAGCGGCTGGGACGACAGCTACCTGAGAAAAGGCGCGATCCGGAAGAAGGTTCCCTATATCACCACCATGGCGGCCGCGAAGGCTACCGTGACGGGAATCCGGGCCATCCGCAAAAACGGCAGTACCCAGATCAAGTCTCTGCAGGAACTGCACAGCATGATCAGGGATAAATAAGAAAACTGATCAAAGACAGGCAGGAAACAAAAAACACCCCTTCCGGAACCATGCGTTTATGGGTCCGGAAGAAAAGGAGGCATATATGGGGAAAACACTTCAGGATATTCGGAAAATGATGGAGGAAAATGATATTAATATGGTGGATTTCAAGCTGGTGGATATCGACGGGAGATGGCGCCACCTGTCCATTCCCGCAGAACGGCTGAATGAAAGCACCATGACGTACGGCATCGGCTTTGACGGGAGCAATTATGGCTATGCACCGGTGGAAAACAGCGACATGGTCTTTATCCCGGTGCTGGATTCCGCGGTGCCGGACCGCTATGCAAAGGTGCCGACGCTCTCCATGATCGGGGACGTGCGGGTCATCGATCTGCCCGACAACAGGCCTTTTGACCAGTATCCCCGGAATGTGGCGATACGTGCTCTGGAGTATATGAAGGAAACCGGAACAGCGGACCGGATGATCATCGGACCCGAGTATGAATTCTATATTTTTGATTCCGTGAGATATAAAACGGACTACTATGATATGTCTGTACGGATCGATACCTCCCAGGCAGCCTATGCCTCCGGGAGCGGGGAGAACAATAACGGCTATCAGGTGCTTCCGGGAGCCGGGTATCACAATGCTCTTCCCACGGACATCCGCAACGATCTCCGCAGCCGGATGTGCCTTTCCATGAAGGACTGGGGCGTCCAGGTAAAATACCATCATCCGGAGGTGGGCGGCAGCGGCCAGATGGAGATCGAGGTAGAACTGGGGGATATGCTGAAGCTGGCAGATGATACCATGTCCGCGAAATATGTGATCAAAAATGAAGCAGTCGAGGCGGGGGCTACGGCTACCTTTATGCCAAAGCCGCTGGCCAGCGAGGCGGGAAGCGGAATGCATGTGCATATGCTGCTTCTGAAGGACGGAAAACCTGTTTTCTACGATCCGGACGGCTATGCGCAGCTCAGCCGGACAGCCCACTATTTTATGGGAGGCCTGCTGACCCATGTGAGGTC
>JAFOJB010000523.1 GCA_017420455.1 Blautia sp. | reverse complement strand
GATTGCGGACGATGATCGGCTCGCCTTTTGATACGGCGCGCACGCAGTCCGGAATGATGCGGTCCTTCGCGAAATCTCCTCCGCCGATCACATTCCCGGCCCGGCAGGTGGAAATGCCGATCTCTCTGTCGTGAAAGAAGGCTTCCTTGTAGGAGCTGGTGACCAGCTCAGAGCAGGATTTGGAATTGGAGTAGGGATCGATGCCGTTAAGCTCGTCCGTTTCCCTGTAGCCCCATTCCCATTCCACATTTTTATAGACCTTGTCTGTGGTCACATTTACTAAGGAACGGACAGTTTTAGTCTTCCGAACAGCTTCCAGAACATTGACGGTTCCCATTACATTTACTTCATAGGTATAGGCAGGATCTCTGTAGGATTCCCGTACCAGCGGCTGTGCCGCCATATGGATGACGATCTCCGGCTGTGCTTCCTTCATGGCTTCTTCCAGAGCCTGTCTGTCCCTGATATCCCGAAGATAAGAGGTGATCCCTTCCGCAATACCTGCCGCCTTATAAACGGAAGTAAGCGCCATTTCTTCCAGAGAATAACCGTAGATATCCGCCCCCAGCATTTTCAGGACCTGGCACATCCAGCTTCCTTTAAATCCGGTATGTCCGGTGATAAAAACCCTTTTCCCTCTGTAAAAATCCCAGTTGATCTGCATATCAAAAGTTCCCTTCTAAACCCTTCCTGTTTTGCTCCCTCTGTTATCGATGCTGTTCCTGGTCTCTGCCTGCTGCTTTGATGCTGCTCATAGTGCGTCCGTAGATCAGGAAGAGCCCTGCTGTCAGAAATCCCATGAGAGCCGCAAAGCAGACCGCGCCGCCGCATGTCCCTGCGTTTTTTATGGCCCCGGGCAGAAGGACCAGAGAAAGCAAAGCCGCGATGATATATACGACCTCTGTGATCCGCTGCCTGCGCATGACAGTAAGTACTGTACGAAGGTACGCCTGCATGGCAAGGAATCCCCCTGCCAGAAGCAGCAGCAGCAGCTCCCTTTTGTATGCCTTCAGATTCGTCGCGTAAAGGGCGGACAGCACCGGTATTCCGGCAAAATATCCGCCCAGAAGCACTGCCGCCGTAAGGCCGCCTATGTACAGAAACTGTCTTCGGACATTCTGCCGTATCTTTTTCCTGTCATGCTCTCTCCAGTACACCGAAAGATCCACCAGTGTCAGCTGGTAAAGGAAGGTGCTGAACAGATTGATGACGAAAACCGGCATCATGACAAATCCGAAGCAGGCCTGCACAGAATCCTCCACCTTTCCGTCCAGGGCATATTTCGGCGCGTTGGACAGATAAAAGGTCAGGAAATTGATGAGTGCCAGCGGAAAGACTTCTCCTGCCAGGACAGGCAGGTTTTCCTTCCTTGCGCTGCTCCGGGAGACCTCCTTTTCCTTCCCGTAAAGCATCCTCCAGGAGAAAAAGGTCATAAGGACAAAGATGCCGATGGAGACCAGGAAGGAGGCAAAAAGCGCTTTCTCCATGCTCCGCAGTAAAACCATTCCCGCGGCGAAAACCGCCATGATCCCCGCCCACCGGAAGAAAAACAGCTTTGCGCCGACCTGCAGGTACCCATCGTGCCGGTATTTTCCCCAGACCACATCCTCCACAGCCTCCACGGCGTAGATCAGAATCAGCAGAAAAACATCCGCGGCCTTTAAAAGAGAATATTCGCCGACGTTTATCTTAAAGAACAGCAGGCCCCCTCCAAGAAGGAGCATGATAGCAACCGTCAGCG
>JAFOJB010000522.1 GCA_017420455.1 Blautia sp. | reverse complement strand
GTATCAGTATCAGTATCAGTATCAGTATCTGTATCTGTATCTGTATCAGCGTCTGTGTCTGTCTCTGTCTCTTTGTCTGTCTCTGTGTCTGCCTCCGGAACGGAAACGGTATCTGCATCAGTATCCTTACCCGGATCAGTATCTGGAACTGTATCCTTATCAGTACCTGTACCTGAATCTGAATCTGAATCTGTACCTTTATTTATCCCTGTATTTATATCTGTGTTTATATCATCAGCGTTTCCGGAGGCTTCAGGCCCCGGCTCAGAAGTATCCGGAGATGCCTCCTGCCCTTCTATGGCGCCCCTGTTCCCGTTTTCCATACCTTCCAGGGAAACCTGACCCTGCGCATCCTCCCCGTTCCCAGGAGCAGCCTGCTCTGTATTCTGGTGTACTGCAGGAGCCTGTTCCCGTGCCTCTCCTCCTGTTCCTGCTGCCATTATCAAAAAAACCGCTGTCAGAAATATTGCTCCTACTGTGCATATTCTTTTTTTCATTCCAACGCTCCTTCTGTATCACCTTTCATATTCGCGAACAAACAAGAAGCAGATCGGATCGCGAATACCCGTTTTTATAAAATATTATTATACTCCATTTGAAATAGTAGTCCAGTTTTTTCTTATTTAACTGTATGGAAACACAGGCCCCACGTTACTTTCCGGAAGCTCTTCGGCTGAAAAAACCCCTGAATCCCTCTCCTTCCGGAAATGTTTTAAATTCCATCTTCCTTCCGGATTGCGGATGCCGGAACAATAACCTGCTGGCACACAGGGCTATCGTATTTCCGGCTGTTCCGGGGTTATATTTTCTGTCCCCGAAGAGCGGCATTCCCGCATGGGACATCTGTACACGGATCTGGTGATGTCTGCCCGTCTGAAGCTGAATTCTTACAAGGTTCCCTGTAATTTCTCTGTGTTCTTCTGTGCTTTTTCCTGCTGCCCGGGTTTTCTGTGCTGCTGTTTCTTCTCCTTCGTCTGCTTTCTGTACTGGCTCCGGCAGGATTTCAGGAAGGACTTCGGAATGACTTTCCGGATAAATCTCAGAAACACCGGGAAGGATTTCATAATGAAGAACAGCCCGTTTTGCGCCGGGAGTATTTCTGTCCGAAATGCAGGAAATATTGTTTTTTTCGTCTTTTACAAGATAATCCTCCAGGGTTCCTTCCTTCCGCTCCGGTTTCCCTTCTATGACAGCAAGATATTCCTTCTGGATTTTGTCATTCTGAAGCTGACTGCTGAGATTCTTCGCGGCATCCTTTGTTTTGGCGAACAGAACCAGTCCTTCAACCGGCTGGTCCAGGCGGTTGATCACCGCCAGATAAGGTTTGCCGCCAGTTATTTTATTTTTCCCGGCCAGGTAATTCAGCAGCCAGTTTTCCAGGTCCATGCTCGTTACCTTCCTGCTCTGCACAGCCATACCGGCAGGTTTTCTCGCTACGATCAGACAGTTATCCTCAAAAATAATATCGGGAATGATATTCCGCTGTGTCATCTTTCAAACCTTCCTCAGGAGCTGTCGGAAAATAGCTTATGCGGAGAAAAAGACATGCAAAGTACATAAGCTGTTTTCCGACAGTTCCTTATTACCAGAAAATAAATGAGATATACGGATGCATGATATCTTTCGTCAGACCAGATATCCTGCGTTACTTTTTATCTTAACACATACCTGTGGATAAAGACAGGAAAATGTGATGATCATAACGCAAAAAAGGACGGTCATCATCTCGATCTGTTGTTTCAGAATCCGGAATGATGACCGTCTCAGTGTTCAATATTCAATGGCTTTTTACCTCTTATTCTTTATACTATATTCAATTGTCTTTATTTTATATATATTTCAGAGAATATATATGTTCTTTTTTCTGATTTCCTGCTCGCACTTCTTTATGTGCTTAGAAAGTTATTCTTATTTTTGAATCCTGACTTCACGGGATCAGAGATTCTTTTCATTGGAGGAATACAGGTTATACTTTTTCTTTTTTTTATAAACAACTATGAATCTAATCTATATTATTAAATCCAACCCGCTTATCTTTCCTTCGTATTTACTCTTCTTTTAGTTCGGACAAATACTGATCTATATCATTACGAATCCGACGGGTCGATGGGTAAATGCTTTTTGAAAAAGTTCCTGTTATTCTTCTTTATTCCGGATATCTTCTTAAGATAATCCTCTGATGCAAAGTTTTGATCTATATCCTGAAATTGCTGATATACATCTCAAAATATCTTCCGTTCTTTTTTGAAATCTTCCGGATCTCTTCTTCCGGACAGCTTCTTAAGAATCGGGTTATACTCTTTCCGGAAATGTTTCTTCACACAAATCCGAAAACCTTTGTACCAGTTTTGTGACATCTGTTCAATATGAAGAACCGCTTTTTATTTACCGTGGCTTCTTTTTTCCTCTATGCAGGAACTGTTCTTTTTTATTTTATGAGCCAGGTCTTTCTTGCAGGAAACGCGATTCCTGTCACTTCATATTGATGATTGGCGGTTATGATTTCAACGGAAACACCTTACCTTTCTTACTCGTTTCAACTGGTTCCTTAACAGTGGGAGTTATAAACCACGTTGATTTCGGTTGTTTGTTTTTTTCTTCTCTTTTCTTTTGATGTACTTATATTAACACCATGCCCCGTATTTGTCAACACATTTTTTCATTTTTTCCCAGATATTTTTATAATAGTTCTGTCAGAGTCGTTTTGTTTCTTCTTATTTTTCATATTTTATATTATATTCAGTCAATTTATCATCGTATAGATCAGCCAGGGGAGAAAGGCACTCCCCTGGACGATCCGCTATACGCTCATCTCGGGCATGCCCTTCGATGACCGTTCGCCGCCAGGTGTGCGCTCGTGCAAGCACGGCGCACGTCTGGCGGCTTTATCGCGCAAAAAAGCGGAAAGCTCAGGCATACACCAGGCTTTCCGCTTAAGATTACGGGTATTCACGATTTCCGTGCAGGATCATTGATTTACGGAATTATAGTTGATAAGGCATCCCTTCAGGATGATTTCTCTCTCGTCATCCGTCAGATTTCCCAGCGTCACGGAGAATTCCGTGGTACCGCCGTTTCTGACCACATACCCTCTGATCTTATCGTCCTTCCCGGCCACAGCGCTGCGGATTCCCGGGAAGAAAAGGTAATCCCCGTTTGCGAAGGGGAGATCTCCCTCCGGGATCAGGAAGGGCAGCATTCCCCAGTTGATCAGATTGGAACGGTATCTCTTGGTCGCGTATTCATTGGCTATATTTGCCCAGCCGCCCAGTACCTTCTGGCAGGACGCGGCCTGCTCCCTGGCTGAACCATCTCCGGGCTTCACAGCAAAAATGGTGCTTCCGATTCCCAGATTCCCCGGCTCCTTTCCGAAGTCGGATACCCTGGAGACCTTCGTTTCTGCAGGCCAGTTCTTCGAAAGGACATCCAGGACAGATACCAGCTCCGGTACATTTTCCGCAGGGTCCTTTCCTTCTTCAATGGATCTCTGGGCTTTCTGGACTTCCTTTGCCCTGCCGACATAGGCAGGATCCTTCCGGGAAAGAGTAAACTCTGCAAGTCCCAGCGGATTGGATCGGAAGGAGGATGTCTCGCCGGAGGGGATCAGCTCGTCTGTAGTTGTTACGGGATCATGGATCTCGGAAACCACCTTCAGAAGCAGGTTCTCCGGGAGAGCCGCCATCTTCGGCCAGTCCTTGATATTCGGCCCGAACTGGATTTCCACGGAAGGATCCGCGACGCCATGGCTGTCGAATACCCGGTTTTCATAAATCGTCCTGTCAAAGAAGTACTTCTGTCCGGTATACGGACCGGTATATTCCTCTGCCGAGGTAAGGAAGCCCTTGTTTGCGGCAGTGGCCGCGATGGATCTGGCATCCATAAGAGCCACGGAAGCAATCTGGCCGTTCTGGATCTTCGAACCTTCCCGGTTGGGGAAGTTTCTGGTGGTATGGCGGATACTGAAGGCATTGTTGGCCGGCGTATCTCCCGCGCCGAAGCAGGGCCCGCAGAATGCCGTCTTTACCACAGCCCCTGTGGCAAGAAGGTCCGCCAGGACTCCGTTCTTCGCAAGCTCCATATAGATAGGCGTGCTGGCAGGGTATACGCTGAGAGTGAAGGCGTCCATGCCGATGCTCTTCCCTCTCAGAATGTCCGCTGCGGCGCAGATATTCTCGAACCCGCCGCCCGCACAGCCGGCAATGATCCCCTGGTCCACATACAGCTTTCCATCCACCACCTTATTTCTCAGGGTAAAGGGCACCTTGCCTCCCAGACTCACCTTCGCCCTTTCTTCCACATCCGCCAGGATATCCATAAGGTTTTCCTTCAGCTCATCGATGGTATAAGCATTACTGGGATGGAAGGGCATGGCGATCATGGGTCTGATCTCTGAAAGATCGATCTTTACACAGCCGTCATAATAGGCAGCCGCCCCGGGCTTCAGCTCCTTATAGTCTTCCTTTCTTCCATGGGTCTCATAGAATTCTTCGATGGTACTGTCGGTCTGCCAGATTGAAGAAAGGCATGTGGTCTCTGTGGTCATGACATCAATCCCGATCCGGAAATCCGCGGAGAGGGAAGCAATGCCGGGGCCGACAAACTCCATGACCTTATTCTTTACATAGCCGCAGCCGAAAACCTTTCCGATGATCGCCAGCGCCACATCCTGCGGCCCGACGCCGGGACGGGGGGCTCCGGTCAAATAAATGGCCACCACCTTGGGCATATCGATATCATAGGTCTGGGAAAGCAGCTGTTTTACCAGCTCCGGACCGCCTTCTCCCATTGCCATGGTGCCAAGAGCGCCGTAACGGGTATGACTGTCGGAGCCGAGGATCATCCTGCCGCCCGCTGCCAGCATTTCACGGGCAAACTGATGTATGACTGCCTGATGAGGCGGAACATAGACACCTCCGTATTTCTTTGCGCAGGTAAGCCCGAACATGTGGTCATCTTCGTTGATGGTCCCGCCCACCGCGCAGAGAGAGTTGTGGCAGTTCGTCAGCACATAAGGCATCGGGAACTTTTCAAGTCCGGAAGCCCTGGCCGTCTGGATGATCCCCACAAAGGTAATATCATGAGATGTGAGCCTGTCAAAGCGGATCATCAGCTTTTCCATATTCCCGGAAGTATTGTGTTCCTTCAGGATGCCATAGGCGATGGTATTTTTCGCCGCCTCTTCCTTACTCACGGGAAGAGAAGCCTCTTCCTCCGCGACCAGCTCTTTTCCATCTATAAGATAAACACCTTTTTCATACAATTTCATCATATATTCCTCCAGCTGTTCTTTCCTGCAGTCCTGCTTTTCCAGGATTGCGATATTATTTTCCGTCATCCAGTGTACATGTGATCACAATGCCGGGATCTGCGAACTGTGCCATCCGGAAGGAATCCTCTTCCAGATGGAAATAATCGATATAGTAATCGCTCCTGCCTTTTTCCCAGACGATCCTTAAGGCTGCGGTAATGCCGGTTTCAGGATCATTTTCGCATTCTATATGCCATATCCCCTTCAGCCCTGTCGAGGTTACTACCCCTGCCTCTTCATTCTGTCCGCCGGTAAAGCTGATCCCGATTCCCGAATCCAGTGCCCAGGAATGTCCGGCCAGATATTTCCCGAGTTCCTCTGCCAGAAGCGCTGACAGTTCTGACAGCTCTGGTTCAGCGGGATTTTCCGTCTCCGGCTCTCCTTCTTCCGGTTTTTCCGCAGGTGTGTCTGTCTGTTCCGGTTCTTCCGGCGCTTCTGCAGGTGTATCTGTCTGTTCCGGTTCTTCCTGGTCCTGCCCTGCCTGTTCTGCCGCTGGATTTTCCTGTTTCTGTTTCTTCCGTGCGTTCACATCTTTCAGCCTTGAACCGGGCCGGCCCGCGGCTTTCCCCGAAGACCCGGTTTCTTTCTCCTCAGGTGTTTCCGACGCAGATATTTCCGGTTCGGAGGACTCTGCTGCCCCAGACTCTTCTGTTTCAGGTTCTTCTGCCACAGGCTCTTTTCTCTCAGCTTCCTCTGCAGGCGTTTCCGGTACATCGGCCGGAACCTGCGGTTCTTCTTCCGGCTGTTTTTTCTGCGTAAGCACATCCTTCAGCCGTGAGCCGCCTGCCGCTCCAGTCTCCCGCGTGGCTGCCTCTTCCGGCAGACCGGCAGGGGCTTCCGGTTCTTTTGTCCGCAGTTTTTTATGAACAGCCCCGCCCTTCAGATGCGAACCGGAGGCCGATGCAGCTTCCTTCACAGCCGTCTCCTCCGGGGCTGCTGTTTCAGGCATCTGTTCCGTTTCGTCCGCCGGTATTTCTTTTTCCTCCCTGGCAGTCCCGGCTTCCGGTTTCTCTTCTTCCACATTCCCGGCTTCCGGGTTTTCTCTATTCTTTTTTTTCTGAAGCATGACATCCCTGAGTCTTGAACCGGAAGAAACTGCCGCTTCAGGAGCCGCCTGTTCTTCCGTCTTCTGTGCTTCATCATTCTGTAATCTTGCATCAGCCATAACAGGCACGGATGACATGGAAAGCATCACTACTGTTCCAATTAACAGATACCATCTCTTCTTCATGGAACTCTCCTTTCTGGTTTCGTCCTGATCCCCAAAAACGAATGTCAGAGTATTATACAATTTATGATATCGACTGACAGGAAAAGTGTCAAGAAAAACCTTAGTACCACGGGAACAGGCGCGAGACGGCAAGGCGGGAAAAGAGAAAAGAGAGAAAAAGGAACCGTCCCCTTTTCTCTCGCTTCCTGCAGAAGTCAGCTGCGGTTTCCGTTCGGGAAAAGGACAGCGGCGTGCTTCAGAAGTACGGTCTGCAGCAGGATGCCGAGGACACCGGCGGAGAGAACTTCTCCTGCGCCGACCGTGAGCATCATGAAGGGAATCGGAAGATTGATCCCGTACCCGTAATAGAGAACCAGCGGTACGATCACCATGTTGGACACAATGGGAGGCACGGGAGCCAGGTAACGGC
>JAFOJB010000521.1 GCA_017420455.1 Blautia sp. | reverse complement strand
TGCCTGACCATCGAACAGATGGGCATGATCCCGGAGCGGTCTCATCATGAGAGAGGACCTGGGCAGAATGAGATCGATTTCCATTATGGAAAGCCCCTGAAGGCTGCGGACCGGACGACAACCTTCAAGATGGTCGTCAGCACCCTGGCGGACAGATATGGGCTTGCGGCGGATTTTTCTCCGATGCCTCTTCCCGGAAAACCGGGGAACGGATATCATATCAATATCTTTGCGACGGACCGGGACGGGAATGATATGGCAAAATATGCAGCGGCCGGAATTCTGGATAAGATCCGGGATATTACCCTGTTCCTGAATCCGACGGATGCTTCGTATTCCCGTTTTGGCAGCAGCAATGCGCCGGACAGGGTAAACTGGTCCGATACCGGCGGTTCTGAACTGATGTATATTGAAACTTTCCAGAACCGTACAAGGGCAGAGCTGCGTTCCCCCGATGCTTCCGGAAATCCTTATCTGGTCTATGCGCTTCTGATCCATGCGGGACTGCTGGGAATCCAGAAAAGGCTTCCCCTTCCTCAGGAGATCGCCGATCTCCCGGGTTCCCGGAAAGAGGCAGGAAAGCTTGCCTGGGACAGCGAATTTGTAAGAAGCATCATTCCGGAGGAGATTATCCGGATTTACTGCGGGCATTGACATTTGTGCAGATTCCTGCGGATAAGAGGAGGAGAGAGTTTATGTCAGGGGCTTCAGACAGACAGCGTTCCATACTGATCGTGTCAAACTCGGAACGGTTCGACGTAATTGTGCGGAAAACTCTGTCCCGGTACCGCTTTACTACCATCGATTTCAGGAAAAATACCGCCTCCGCCAGAAGACGTACGCTGGAAACACAGTATGATATTGTAGTGATCAATGCTCCTCTGCCGGATGAATTCGGACATGAGTTCGCCCTGGATCTTGCAGAGAAAAGCGCTTCTTCTGTTCTGCTCGTGGTACCACCCGAAATATATGAGAATGTGCTGGAACACGTGACAGATTACGGAATTCTGGTCGTTCCCAAAACCGCTCCCCTGGAGAGGATCGATCCTGCCATCCGTTTTCTTCTGGCCACCCGCGGCCGTGTACGGCAGCTGGAACGGCAGCTTCGCGCCGCGGCGGAAAAAATGGAGGAGCTTCGCATTGTAAGCAAGGCGAAGCTCCTCCTGGTGGAAAAGAAGCATATGACAGAAGACGATGCGCACCGGTATATCGGAAAACAGGCGATGGACAACGGTTTATCCAGAAAAGCTGTTGCACAGGAGATCATAGAAGATCTGGAATAGGACTCACCGTATTTTCATTTCTCTTTGAATACTGTCTCTGGCAGAGCGCTCGAAGGAATCGTCAAGCGGCTCCAGCACGGCGTTTCCATACCTGCGCTCCAGGGCGGACAGAAGGATCCGGTCGCAGAACTCAGGGTTCTTGGGAAGGACGGGACCATGACTGTAGGTTCCGAAAACATTTTTATAATGGACGCCTTCTGTCCTGTCCACACCATTATTTCCATTTCCCTGCAGGACCGTTCCCAGAGGAGACACCCCGCTTCCCAGCCAGGTCTGTCCGCTGTGGTTTTCAAATCCCACGACCATGGAGCTTCCCAGATCTTCCGTAAGGGTGAAGGCATAATTACCGATCATCCTTTTTTCCGCGCCGGTCGTAAAAAGGTCGATGGCTCCGAGAAACTCACATCTGACGCCATCATGAGTCTGGTAATAGTGTCCCATCATCTGGTATCCCCCGCAGATGCACAGAAATGTCTTCCCATCCTCCACCGCCGAACGGATTTCTTTTCCTTTTCCTGCCTTCAGGTCTTCCAGGAGTACCTCCTGTTCAAAGTCCTGTCCGCCGCCGATAAAAAACAGATCGAACTGTGTCAGGTCAGGGCAGTCTCCAATGCCGGCTTCTGTCACCTCGCATTCGATCCCTCTCCAGACAAGGCGCTTTTTCATACAGATGATATTCCCTCTGTCCCCGTACAAATTCAGGACATCCGGATACAGATGGCAGATCCTGATTTTTTTCTCCGCATTCACGTTCTGTTCACTTCCCCTTTTTCACAAGAATTTATACTCAATAACGTAAATAACTGCTGAGACAATTCATGTATAACGAGTGAACACTCGATGTTTTCAAATAGATACGGCAGTTAATTGCGTTCACGAGTATAATGATATCGGTTCTGCAACCCGCCGCTTTGAGATATCGAATGGTGTCCGGCTTTTTTATACACAGGCATATGCCGACATCCCGGCAGCATCCGCGTTTATTCCCAGAACGCCTTCATTCCATCTTCTTTCCCGAGCTCCTCTCTGAGGGAGAGCATGGCAGTGTAATTCGGAAGGATCCAGACAGGCAGGCGGCTTTCATGCAGCTTCTTAAGAAGCGAGGGGGAATCCGGAAGATATGTGATCTTCTCTGCGGGTACGTCGGCATATTTCAGCCGCAGCCGCAGATCCTCCGCCCTGTCGCCGAATACGTAGATGTTACGGATACAGGGGCGATGAATTGTCTTTTCGAAATCCACATCCCAGATCCAGGAAATATCATGGCCGTCCGCCGTTCTGTCATTGAGGCCGAAGTAGAGATCCCGTTCCTCCGGGAGATTTGTTATAAAGGATAACGCCTGATCACAGCCGGCAGGGTTTTTTACCAGGATCATCTGCCCCTGTGTTTCACCCAGACGGAAGGTTTCCATCCTTCCGAAACCGGAGTGCACATCGGCCAGGGAACTGCACATCCGCTCAGCGTCCAGACCAAAAGCCAGACCGGCGCATACAGCTGCCATGGCATTATACAGGTTGTATACAGCCGGAAGAGAGACTGCTGTCTCAAATTCCCTGCCCCCTGCCATGATACGGACCCGGCTGTCTGACGCTGTCATTTCCAGAATTTCCAGGACTGCGGTATCCGGTTCCGGCCTCTGGTATCCGCACGCCGGACAGTAGAAGCTTCCAAGGTGCGCGTAGGTGTGATAGCGGTACTGATAGGCAGTGCCGCACCGGATACAGTATTTCGCGTCTGAAAGAGGGACATCCTTCTGTTCTCCCAGCGGGGTGTTCAGGCCGAACCAGAAAATCCGTTTCTGCGCCGGATCTGTCCGGCAGGATGCAGGCGGAACTGCCGGAGAGGATACAGGATGAATTGTCGGAGAGGATGTCCGGGAAGCAGAAGCGGGACCTGCATGGAAAACAGTGGATCCACGGCCGCAGTCCGCGCAGTCCGTCCCGGGAATCTCCCGGGAATCTGCCAGAGAGGCGGTCAGGGAGCAGTCGGCATTCAGACAGAGAATGCTTTCCGGCGCTTTCTCAATTCCCCTCCGTATCTCCTCCAGAGTGTGCATGACTTCACCGTAGCGGTCCAGCTGGTCCCGGAACAGATTGGTAACGACGATCACCTTCGGATGGAGCAAAGGCACTACCTGTTTTAATGCCGCCTCGTCGCACTCCACCACCGCATATTGTTTCCGGGGCTTTCCAAGCCAGTCCGCGCTGCAGGTGAACTCTGCGGTTATACCGGACAGAAGGTTGGCGCCGGAACGGTTGGCAAGGCAGGTTCCTTCTTCTGCTATGGCGTGCTCCAGCATCCGGCTTGTGGTGGTCTTACCGTTTGTTCCGGTGACTACAACAATCTCCATTCCACTGCTGGTGACTTCAAGAATGTTTCTGCAGAAAAGCATGGCGGCTTTCCCTGGCAGAGCTGTCCCGCCGCTGCCCCGGAGCCGCAGGAACTTACGCACAGCCTTACAGGCTGCCACAGCCAGAACTCTCTGAAAAATATTGGGACGGATAGCAGAAGCATTCCCTGCTTCTTCCACATTCATCTTTCCCTTCTGCATTTTCCTTACTTCCTTACTTCCTTACTTCCCGACGTCGCTGCTTCCTTAATTCTTAACTTCCTTAATTCCTGATTTCCTGATTTCCTTAATCTCTTATTCCACGTTCCTTATGCCGGAAACGAAGTGAATCTTTCCATCGCTTCGATGGTGTCTTCCCTTTTTCCAAAGGAGGTCAGACGGAAATAGTGTTCCCCGTGAGGCCCGAAGCCGACGCCAGGCGTACCGACGATCTGGAGCGTTGAGAGGAGCCGGTCAAAATATTCCCAGCTGCTCATATCCCCCGGTGTCCTAAGCCAGATATAAGGAGCGTTGACGCCGCCATAAGCGGTATATCCTGCCTTCTTCAGCCCGTTAAGGATCAGACCCGCATTTTCCATATAGCAGGCAATCTGCTCCCGGACCTGTTTCCGGCCGGCTTCGGAATAGACAGCCTCCCCGGCTCTCTGGATGATATAAGGCGCTCCGTTGTATTTTGTCCCATGACGCCTTGCCCAGAGAGGCCAGAGCTCCTGGCCTCCTGTTTTCAGATCCCTGGGAATGACGGTAAACCCAAGTCTCAGTCCGGTAAAGCCGGCTGTCTTGGAAAAGGACCGGAATTCTATGGCGCATTCCCTGGCGCCTGTGCATTCATAGATGCTGTGGGGAATATCCGGTTCGGAAATATACGCTTCGTAAGCAGCGTCATACAGGATCACCGAATCATGTTCGTTGGCGTAATCCACCCATTTCTGCAGCTGATC
Source organism: Blautia sp. (assembly GCA_017420455.1). Taxonomy (GTDB): domain Bacteria; phylum Bacillota; class Clostridia; order Lachnospirales; family Lachnospiraceae; genus Blautia_A. The sequence goes on along the minus strand of JAFOJB010000521.1, from coordinate 1,084 downwards.
CTTTTTCATCACAGCACCGGTGGGATTATTCGGAAAACAAAGATAGATCAGATCCGGAACTGTCCCGGGAAGCTCCGGCACGAAACCGTTTTCTGCCGTGCAGGGCATATAGACAACTTCCTGATACTGCCCGGTTTCCGGGATGTACACGCCGGTCCGCCCGGCCATTACATTGGAATCCACATACACGGGATACACCGGATCGCACACCGCGATGGTATTGTTCAGGCCGAATATCTCCTGAATATTTCCGCAGTCACACTTGGCGCCGTCGGAGATGAAGATCTCCTCCGGAGAAATATCGCAGCCCTTTTCTTTGTAATCCTTTTCAGAGATAGTCTCACGGAGGAAGGAATACCCCAGATCCGGGGCATAGCCCCGGAAGCTTTCTGCTTTTCCCATCTCCTCCACCGCTGCATGCAGCGCTTCGATCACAGCCGGTACGATAGGCTGCGTCACATCGCCGATCCCCAGGCGTATGATTTTTGCCTGAGGATGAGCCGTTTCATATTCCCGTACCTTTTTCCCGATGGCGGAAAACAGGTAATTTCCGGGAAGCTTCAGATAATTCTCGTTGATCCTTGCCATTTACTGTATACTCCTGTCTGTATTTCCGGCGCAAAAAGACATCCTTTCTACGGAACCGTCCCTTTTTCTCTTCAGCTGCGTACATAGCCGGTCATGCATACGCCTGACCGACCGGTGCGAAAAAAGGCGTCCTGGAGCGTAAACTCCAAGACGCCTTTGCCTTTATCATAAATGATTTTATCCTTTTACCAATGTAATGTCAAGAAGAAAAAAGAGAAAAAGGGAGGATTGCAAAACAGGATATTCTATTTTAAAATTGATGAAAGAAGCTGAAAGCATGAAAGGAAGAAATGACCGGCTGTTTACCGCAGGCGGACCTGGCAGCTTTATTTGCCGCCGTATCTTTCGTAAAGCGCGAACACTCTGTCCTTTGTCCAGCTGGTGGCAGTGCTGTTTTCCACCAGCTGCTGTATGGAGCCGCCTTCGACTTCGCTTCCCGCAGCCGCAACGGCGGCTTCCTTCTCTTTGATCCAGGAGATTTCTTCCGCGGTAAGGG
>JAFOJB010000048.1 GCA_017420455.1 Blautia sp. | reverse complement strand
TTTGTCTTTTTTAAAAGACAAAAGAACCGTCCCCTTGTCTGCCCCTTTTGTCTGCCCCAAAAAAAATGGATAAAGGCTTGACAAATTCTGTGCAGATGATATAATCACATAAAACATACAATTCATAGTTAAAAACTAGGATTAAGGAGGAGAAAGGTATGGCAAGGGTTTATGGAAGCGCACTGGAGCTGATCGGGGGGACACCTCTTCTGGAAGTGAAGAATCTTGAAAAGGCAGAGGGACTGGAAGCACGCCTTCTGGTGAAGCTGGAATATTTTAATCCGGCAGGCAGCGTGAAGGACAGAATCGCGAAAGCCATGATCGAAGATGCGGAAGCAAAAGGGATCTTAAAGCCTGGCTCTACCATCATTGAACCGACGTCAGGCAATACGGGGATCGGACTTGCCGCCATCGCCGCTGTAAAGGGTTACAGGATCATCCTGACCATGCCGGAGACCATGAGCGTGGAACGCCGGAATATTCTGAAGGCCTATGGCGCGGAGGTTGTGCTGACAGACGGGACCAAAGGAATGAAGGGTGCTATCGCCAGGGCGGAAGAGCTGGCGTCTGAGATTGAGGGCAGTTTTATACCTGCCCAGTTTGACAATCCTGCGAATCCCAGGATGCATAAGGAGACCACGGGACCGGAAATCTGGGAGGATACGGATGGAAAGGTCGATTATTTTGTGGCAGGCGTCGGTACCGGCGGTACGCTTACCGGTACAGGAGAGTTTTTAAAGAGTAAAAATCCGGAGATTAAGGTCGTGGCCGTAGAACCCGCTGCTTCGCCTGTGCTTTCCACAGGGAAGGGCGGTCCTCACAAGATTCAGGGAATCGGAGCCGGTTTTGTCCCTTCGGTATTGAATACGTCTGTCTATGACGAAATCATTCCGGTGGAAAACGAGGACGCTTTTGAAGCATCCAGGAATCTTACCGCAAAGGAAGGCGTACTGACGGGAATCTCCTCCGGCGCGGCGCTTCATGCGGCGATCCTTCTGGCGAAAAGGCCGGAGAACAGGGGAAAAACCATTGTCGTCCTTCTCCCTGACAGCGGAGACAGATATTACTCCACACCTCTTTTTACAAAGTAAAAGTATCATTTCTTTTTGCACTGGAACCATCTATAGGGAGGGATCATGAGAATTTCTACAAAGGGAAGGTATGCGCTGAGGCTGATGCTGGATCTTGCAGAAAACAATACCGGAGAGCCGGTGAGATTAAAGGATGTGGCGAAACGCCAGGGGATTTCCGATAAATATCTGGAGCAGATCATCTCTGTGCTGAACAAGGCAGGTTATGTAAAAAGTGTCAGAGGACCTATGGGCGGGTATATCCTGTCCATGGAGCCTTCAGAATATACGGCGGGGATGATCCTGCGCCTGACGGAAGGAAGCCTGTCGCCGGTGGATTGCGCAGAGGAGCAGGGGATCTGTGAAAGAGAGGACGCCTGCGCCACGCAGATCCTATGGAAAAAGATCAGCGATGCGGTAAGCGATGTGGTGGATCATGTTACATTGGAGGATTTGCTGGAATGGCAGGAAAGCAGCCGGGATAATTACTGTATTTAAGGCAGCTGCTCACGGTAAACTGCTGCCGGGGAAACACACAGTCGGGGAGCCGCTGTCATTATGAACAGATGCAGATGTTTTTTGGAAAAAAAAAGCAGAGAAATATTGTAATTTAGCGGATTATCCAATATAATATAGAAAGATACCAACAGACATCTGCATTGGAGGAGTTTTTACGATGAACAAATCAGAACTTATCGCAGCAATGGCGGAGAAAAGCGGTCTCTCCAAAAAAGATTCCGAAGCGGCACTGAAGGCCTTCGTCGAGGCAGTATCCGAAGAGCTTCAGAAAAAAGAAAAAGTCCAGCTGATCGGTTTCGGAACCTTTGAAACCAGTGAAAGAGCAGCCAGAACGGGCAGAAATCCGCAGACCGGCGAAGCAATCAAGATTAAAAAATCTGTTGTTCCAAAATTCAGACCAGGCGCATCTTTGAAAGAGCTTGTAAATACAAAGCCCAAAAAGACGGCAAAAAAGAAATAAAACATAAAAATAAAAATGGCCATAAAATAAAAAGAGCTGCTTTCCTGTTTCTCTCCGGAAAGCAGCTCTTTTGTGCGATAAAGCCGCCGCTTCAGTAATTCAAAGCTCCCTCATACCGGAAGCAGTGCTCCTTTTTGTGGGACAGTTCCTCGCAGTCCTTACATCGGTCACAGAATTCCTGCTGGTAACAGGTGGCACAGACACAGTCGCCGCATTTTGTCCTGTCATAGGCAGGGGTACAGGTGAACGGAAGCTTGTTTTCTTCTTCATGGCCAGTCATAACACACACTCCTTTCAAAGTGCCTGAGGATCTGTTTTCTGAAAACATTGTATCTCAAAACCAGGCGGATGGCAAGCAGATGTGACCATTGATAATCAGGCTGCTCTCTGGTATAATTTTTCTGATAGAAAACCACATTTTCACAGTCTTACCGCATAAAGAGAGGAGAATTGTACGATGAGTGATGTTTCTGTGAAAACGGTAGAAAAATGGGGATGTCTGGAGCTTTCTGTAAAGGCCGGGGCAGAGGGGAATCCTTTTACTTCTCAGAATATAAAGGCAGTCTTTTCCTGTCCGCAGGAAACGGTCACGGCGGAAGGCTTTTACGACGGAGACAATACCTATAAGGTTCGTTTTATGCCTTCCTTTGAAGGAAGCTATCAGTATAAGATCGTCCTGAAGAATGGTTCGGAAGAAGAACCCTTAGAGGAAGGGAGTTTCTGCTGCGTTCCTGCGTCGGAGGGAAACCATGGACCTGTGAGAGTGGCAAATACCTTCCATTTTGCCTATGAGGACGGAACCCCGTATTATCCCATCGGGACCACCTGCTATGTATGGGACCTGCAGAGTGATGAAAGGATTGAGGAAACGCTGCAGACGCTGAAGGAAAGTGCTTTCAACAAGATCCGTTTCTGCATCTTTCCAAAGCATTATGATTACAACCTGGGAGAGCCAAGGTCCTACCCCTATGAAGGAACGCCCATGGATTCCAGTGTCCTGACAAAGGAGAATTTCATGCAGTATAACGGAAAGGCAGAGGGAAATCATTTCGATCTTTCTTCCTTCCGGCCGGATCATTTCCGCCATATCGAAAAGTGTATCCTGGCTCTTCAGAAGCTGGGAATCGAAGCGGATATCATTGTGATGCATCCCTATGACCGGTGGGGATTTTCCTGTATGACCCGGGAGCAGGACGAGCTGTACTGGCGGTATGTGCTGGCAAGGTTTTCAGCCTTCCGGAATGTATGGTGGTCTCTGGCCAACGAATACGATCTTATGTGGAGCAAGACCCTGGAGGACTGGGAGGGGTATGCAAAGCTGATCTGCACGTATGATCCCTATCATCATCTCCGCTCCATCCATAACTGCAGGCCGTTCTATGACCATCACCGTCCCTGGATCACGCACTGCAGTATTCAGAGGCAGGATATTTACAAGACAGCAGAGCTGGTCAATCAGCTGAGGGAAACCTACATGAAACCTGTTGTCCTTGATGAGATCGCCTACGAAGGAAATATCCAGCATGGCTGGGGAAACATCAGCGGGGAGGAAATGACCCGGCGTTTCTGGGAAGCTGCCTGCCGTGGAGGATATCCCGGCCATGGAGAGACGTTTATGCATCCGGAGAATGTACTCTGGTGGTCCCATGGCGGAACACTGCACGGTGAGAGCCATAAGCGTTTCCATCTACTCCGGGATATCCTGAAGGAAACGCCCGGAATCGGACTGGCTCCCTGGGAGGGCTGCAGATGGGACGAGGTCTGTGCGGTACCGGAGCAGGATATCAGGCCGGTTAAGAGCTATTATCTTTTCTACTACAGCTTTATGCGTCCGTCCTTCCGGGACTATTATTTCGACGACGAAACCTCCTTTGAAGTGAAGGTGATCGATACCTGGGAGATGACAGTGGAAAACAGAGGCGTTTTTAAAGGAAAATTCAGAGTGGAGCTTCCCGGAAAGCCGTATATGGCTGTCCAGATCAGAAAACACGAGTAAAAGATTCCAGTGCAAAAAGACATCATTGTGCTGAACGGTTTTTTGTCCCATATCACACCACAACATCTGGCTGCAATGCACCAGGCTGTAAGAAAGGATTTTTATGTCAGAACGTTTTTCCAGAACGGAACTTCTTCTGGGAACAGAGGCGGTGGAGAGGCTGGCTTTCAGAAGAGTCGCGGTTTTCGGGATCGGCGGCGTTGGGGGCTATGTCTGTGAGGCGCTGGCCAGGAGCGGTGTAGGCGCTTTCGACCTGGTCGACAGCGATACCGTATGTGAAAGCAACCTGAACCGGCAGATCATCGCCACGTACCAGACAATCGGGAAATACAAGACAGATGTCATGAAGGAACGGATCCTGAGCATCAATCCGGAGGCAAGGGTCCATGTCCACAGATGCTTTTTCCTGCCGGAGAACGCGGACGATTTTCCCTTTGAAGAGTATGATTATGTTGTGGACGCGGTGGATACCGTCACCGCAAAGATCGAACTGATCCTTCGGGCAAAGGAGAAGAACATACCGGTGATCAGCGCAATGGGAGCGGGAAACAAGCTGGACCCGGGCCGCTTCAGGGTGGCGGATATCTACGATACCAGTGTCTGCCCTCTGGCCAGAGTCATGCGCAGAGAACTGAAAAAAAGAGGGGTGAAGGAGCTGAAGGTGGTATTTTCCGATGAAGAGCCGGTAAAGCTCCGGAACCCGGAGCCGCGGGAAGGCAGCCCGGCAGAGAAACCCGTGCCCGGAAGCACCGCTTTTACCCCTTCTGTCTGCGGCCTGATGATGGCCGCAGAGATTGTGAAGGATCTGGTCCGGATGGGGACATGATCCGGGCCTTTCAGGCTTCCCATCTGCCGGAGGCGCCGCAGGGCAGAATAAGACCGTTCTGTTTCACCGGCAGGCCGATTTCGCTGGATTCCACACGTCCTCCCAGGTGCTTCAGCTCTATGGACAGAAGGTAGGTGAGCACTGCCGGCTGCAGGCCGGTGGTGTAGGAATTCAGCAGGAAAAACAGGGGTGTATCGGAAAGAAGACCGGCACAAAGCCGGATCAGAGGATGGATGGCCTCTTCGATCTTCCATACCTCGCCTCTGGGCCCCCGGCCGTAGGAAGGGGGATCCATGATGATGGCGTCGTAGCGACTGCCTCTTCGGATCTCTCTTTCTGCAAATTTCACACAGTCATCAACCAGCCAGCGGATCGGCGCTTCTGAAAGACCGGAAGCCGCGGCGTTTTCCTTTGCCCAGGTGACCATGCCTTTGGACGCGTCCACATGCGTAACGGCGGCGCCGGCCGATGCGGCTGCAATGGTTGCCCCGCCGGTGTAGGCAAAGAGATTCAGTACCTTGACCGGGCGGTCCGCACGACGTATTTTTTCTGAGAACCAGTCCCAGTTTACGGCCTGTTCGGGGAACAGCCCGGTATGCTTGAAGCTGAAGGGCTTCAGGTGAAAGGACAGTTCATGATAATGCAGATCCCACTGCTGGGGAAGATTGAAAAATTCCCATTCTCCGCCGCCCTTCTGGCTTCTGTGGTAGTGGGCGTTGGGCTTCTTCCAGCCGGGATGCTTTTTTTCCGTGTTCCAGATTACCTGGGGATCCGGCCGGATCAGAAGGTAATCGCCCCACTTTTCCAGCTTTTCTCCGTCTGAAGTATCAAGCACTTCATATTCTTTCCATTTATCCGCGATCCACATCTTTTGAGACTCCTTTTTCTTTATTCCCGCAGGCAGCGAGCCAGCCAGACCACCGGCCTGCCTGTCCATCTGGTGCCATTCAACCTGCTCATCATAGTATAAAAACGGCCGGAGCGCAAGAAGCAAAGCACAGAAGACGCATCGCGGCAGTCCCCGGCCGGTGAGACCGTGGACTGTAACGGCGCATCCTCTGAGGACCTGAAGCAGTAAATAAGAAATTGCGCTCCTGAAAAGGGAATGATATAATGGGACGGACAGGAAGGCCATTGTCTGATCCTGCGCCGGGAGGCGAAACCAGCGCAGCCTGGGCGGATTCAGACGCGTCAGATGTAAAGGGTATTTATGGAGAGTTCCTGAAGTTAAAGACAGAGGCAGGAGGTATGTATGTACGAAGAGAAAAATAATCAGAAAGATAATCAGAAAAAAAATAAGGAAAAACGGGATGTAAAGTCTGTTGTAAAGGATGTTGTGGTAACGACGCTGGTCACGGCGGTGATCATTTTTGTGATCGGATTGGGCTTTTACTGGTTTCAGCTGAGACCGATGCAGCATTATTCTTCCGCAAACACGCTTCTGCAGACCGAAGACTACGAAGGAGCCGCAGAGCTGTACCGCCAGCTGGGTGATTATGAGGACAGCCAGGACAGGATTCTGTATGCGGAGGGAATGATCGCGCTGCGTTCGGACGATGGGGCAGCTGCGCTTCAGAAACTGGATGCGCTGCAGAACGGCTCCCGGGAGTTGTATCAGGCGCTGCAGGGCAGGATCAGAGCCTTCGTTTCGGACTGGAAAAACAAAGGACTGTCATCAGATACCCTGTTGCTGCTTCTGGAGAATTCCTTCAAGTACGATACCGAAGGAAAGCTGGATGTCAATGCCCTTACGCTGGAAGCCCATGCGGAGCTGGTAGAGGATGATTTTTACGCCCAGTATACCCGTGATCTGGATGAGGACGGAGAGGAGGAGCTGATCTGTCTGACGAAGGAGTTTACAGTGAAGGCCTACAGGATGCTTCCGGACAAAAACCAGGAGATCGAGCTGTCCGAAGAGCAGCAGGTGGAATGCTTCACTGATTTCGGAGACAATGCCCTGGAAGAAAACCTGGAAACCGCCATTACCTGTTACCGGAAGGGGCTTGAGATCGCAGATTCCCCGGAGCTTGAGATCAGGCTGTCAGATGCTCTTATGGAAAAATCCCGGTTATTCGAAGAGGCAGGTGATTTTACAAACGCGTTATATCACGCGGAGAACGCCTATGCGGCATCCGGAGACAAGGAAGCTTTTCTGTATTTCTATGGGCTCATGAAGAAGTATATTTCCACTCTGGAGGAGGAAGAGGCTGCCTCCTCCTGGGAGCAATTCACCGCAGATTATGGGGAGGACATGGAAATCTTCGAGCTGAGCAGGGATCCGGAGGAAGAAACAGAAACGGTTGAACAGGGGCATTCGGAAGAAGCGGACTCCTCAGAAGAGAACTCCGAAGAGGAACCGGAAGGATCCGGAGAACCGGCAGAACCATAAGATTCTTGACAATGATGGGTTACAAGTCTACAATATACCAGAAAAAAACGAACGAAGAATAACAGCCAGGGAATTACTGAACAGCGGGGAGACAGATTTTGTTGTCGACCGTATTCTGGCCGTCATTACAAAATCGTCATCCGACAACAATGGTTGTCAGTATATTCTTGAGGAGGAGAAACATTATGAAAAAATACGCCGAGATGGGCAGGGAAGAACTGCTTGAGCGGAAAGCACAGCTGGAAGCGGAGTTTGAAAAGGTGAAAGCCAGAGGACTCTCTCTTGATATGTCCAGAGGAAAACCCGGAACAGAACAGCTTAATCTGTCCATGGCCATGATGGATGTGCTCAACTCGGAAGCGGATCTTCGCTGCGAGACAGGGGTAGACTGCAGAAACTACGGCGTGATCGACGGGATCCCGGAGGCAAAGCGCCTTCTCGGAGAAATGTGCGAGGTAGGACCGGAGCAGGTCATCATTTACGGAAACTCCAGTCTGAACGTAATGTTTGACTCCATCGCCAGATCCATGACCCATGGAGTAATGGGCCACACGCCCTGGTGCAAGCTGGATCAGGTGAAATTTCTCTGCCCGGTTCCCGGATATGACCGCCATTTCAAGATCACGGAATTTTTCGGGATCGAGATGATCAATGTACCCATGTCGCCGGACGGGCCGGATATGGACATGGTAGAAAAGCTGGTGTCCGAGGACGAGAGCATCAAAGGGATCTGGTGCGTTCCGAAATATTCCAATCCCCAGGGCTACA
>JAFOJB010000520.1 GCA_017420455.1 Blautia sp. | reverse complement strand
GACTGGGAAAGAATGATTGTCCGAAGCCAAAGGACTTTACGTCCTGCAGGCTCGGACAATCATTCTTTCCCAGTCAGGAAAGCCGACAGACGCCAAAAACATACCGCCCTGGCCGGGGAGGACTGGGAGCTCTCGCCCGTCCGGCGAAAAGAACCAATAGAAAAATGTGAAAATAATTCCAAATAACTGTTGACAAACCATTTTAACAGTGATATCTTAAGACCATAGATGTTAGCACTCCATAGAGTTGAGTGCTAACAGAACCGGAAAGAAAGGAGCTGGAGGAGCCGTGGAACAGGCATTGGATGAAAGAAAAAAGAAAATCCTGAAAGCAATCATCCGTACCTATATGGAAACGGGAGAACCGGTAGGCTCCAGAACCATTTCCAAATATGCGGACCTGAATGTCAGCTCCGCTACCATCCGGAATGAAATGTCGGATCTCACGGACCTGGGCTACATCATTCAGCCCCACACCTCCGCAGGACGTATTCCCTCAGACAAGGGCTACCGTCTGTATGTAGACGAGCTCATGAAGGAAAAGGAAGCGGAGATCGCGGAAATCCGGGACCTGATGATCGAAAAAACAGACAAGATGGAGAAGGTGCTGAAAAAAGTGGCAAAGGTCCTGGCCGGAACCACAAACTATGCCACCATGATCTCCGTCCCGCAGTACAGCGGTTCAAAGCTGAAATTTATCCAGCTCTCCAGGGTCAACGACATGCAGCTGGTGGCGGTGGTGGTGAATGACCACAACGCTATCCGGAACCAGATCATCGAACTGGACGAGCCCATGGACGACCAGACTCTGCTGAAGCTGAACCTGCTGCTGAATACCAACCTGAACGGCGTTCCCATTCAGGATATCAACCTGGGAATGATCGCCAGGCTGAAGGAACAGGCCGGCGTACACGGCGGAGTGGTGGGGGACGTGCTGGATGCAGTGGCCGCCACCATCCAGGTGGATGAGGAGGATATGGAAATCATCACCTCCGGCGCCACCAATATATTCAAATATCCGGAGCTTGCAGATACCAGCAAGGCCACAGAGCTGATCTCTACCTTCGAGGAAAAGCATCAGCTGGCAGACCTGGTCCGGGAGCATATGGCGGATTCCGGTGAAACAGGAGTTTCGGTCTATATCGGGGATGAGCTTCCCATACAGACCATGAGAGACTGCAGCGTGGTCACCGCCACCTATGAACTGGGAAAGGGAATGCGCGGCACCATCGGGATCATCGGTCCGAAGCGTATGGACTACGCAAGCGTGGTAGACAGCCTGAAGGAGCTGAAGCAGCAGCTGGATGAACTGATCAATAATACGCCTTAGCGCCAGTTTTTCAGGGCTCAGAAGATAAGGCATTATTTCATAACACTCCCACAGAAAGGGGATGCATAACATGGCAGACGATAACAGAAATTCGGAGAAGGGAAGCCCCTTTTCCGATGAAGGAATAGAAATCGAGATCACCTCGGGCGACGAGGAGGATCAGAAAGCCGCAGAAGCTTCCGAAGAAGATGCCGGAAAGGATATTCCGGAAGAAAGCTCCGGAAAGCAGGCCGGCGGGGAAAATGCCGCACCGGAAGGTTCTTCAGGGGAATGCTGTTCTGAAGAAGTGCCTTCCGGAGAAGAATTTTCCGAAGAAGGGTCTGAAGAGACCTGTGAGGCAGATGCCGGAGAGGAAGCCTGCGGCGGGGAAGCAGAAGAGACAGATCCTGAAGCCGGCGAAGACGGAAAACAGGGAGATGATCCGGAGAATATGGATGAGAAAAAAGCAAGGAAGCCGTCCTTCTTCGGGAAAAAGAAAAAAGAAAATGAGAAGTTTCAGCAGCAGATCGAGGATCTGACAGACAGGCTGAAAAGAAGCATGGCGGAATTCGACAATTTCCGTAAAAGAACGGAAAAAGAGAAATCCAGCATGTACATTATCGGAGCCAGGGATATCGTAGAGAAAATCCTTCCGGTGGTGGACAACTTTGAACGGGGTCTTGCTCAGGCGCCGGAAGGGGATGCCTTCGCAGAAGGCATGAAGCTGGTTTACAAACAGCTTATGACAGCCCTGGACGATATGGGAGTAAAGCCCATCGAGGCCGTGGGAAAGGAATTCGATCCCAGTCTCCACAACGCAGTGATGCATGTGGATGATGAGGAGGCCGGTGAAAACATCGTGGTGGAGGAGTTCCAGAAGGGATATACCTATAAGGACTTCGTCGTAAGACACAGCATGGTGAAAGTAGCAAACTGAACAGAATATTATCGAAGGATGTAAATAGAGGAGGAAGAATTATGAGTAAAATTATCGGTATCGACCTTGGAACAACCAACAGCTGTGTAGCTGTTATGGAGGGCGGACAGCCCACCGTTATCGCAAATACAGAAGGAGCCAGGACAACACCGTCTGTTGTGGCATTCACAAAGACCGGAGAGCGTCTGGTAGGTGAGCCGGCAAAACGTCAGGCTGTTACAAACGCAGAGAAAACCATTTCCTCCATCAAGAGAGAGATGGGTTCGGATTATCGCGTAAACATTGACGGAAAGAAATATTCTCCTCAGGAGATCTCCGCGATGATCCTGCAGAAGCTGAAAAAGGACGCAGAGGATTACCTTGGCGAGAAGGTTACAGAGGCTGTTATCACAGTACCTGCATACTTCAATGACGCGCAGCGTCAGGCAACAAAGGACGCCGGAAAGATTGCCGGCCTGGATGTGAAGAGGATCATCAACGAGCCTACGGCAGCAGCCCTTGCCTATGGCCTGGACAATGAAAAAGAGCAGAAGATCATGGTTTATGACCTTGGCGGCGGTACCTTCGATGTCTCCATCATCGAGATCGGCGACGGCGTGATCGAAGTTCTGGCAACTGCCGGAAACAACCGCCTTGGCGGTGATGACTTCGACCAGAAGATCACAGATTACATGCTTTCCGAGTTCAAACGGACCGAGGGCGTGGATCTGAGCAATGACAAGATGGCTCTGCAGAGACTGAAAGAAGCAGCAGAGAAGGCAAAGAAGGAGCTGTCCTCCGCCACTACCACCAACATCAACCTTCCGTTCATCACCGCGACGGCGGATGGCCCGAAGCATTTCGACATGAACCTTACCAGGGCGAAATTCGACGAGCTGACACATGACCTGGTTGAAAAGACCGCAGAGCCGGTACGCCGTGCCCTTTCCGACGCAGGCATCACCGCTTCCGAGCTGGGACAGGTACTGCTGGTAGGCGGTTCCACCCGTATCCCCGCCGTACAGGATAAGGTACGTCAGCTGACCGGAAAAGAGCCCAGCAAGAACCTGAACCCGGATGAGTGCGTAGCCCTCGGCGCTTCTGTACAGGGCGGCAAGCTGGCCGGAGACACCGGTGCCGGAGATATCCTTCTTCTGGATGTCACTCCGCTGTCCCTGTCCATCGAGACCATGGGAGGCATCGCTACCCGTCTGATCGAGAGAAATACCACCATCCCCACCAAGAAGAGCCAGATCTTCTCCACAGCCGCTGATAACCAGACCGCTGTAGATATCAACGTTGTTCAGGGCGAGCGTCAGTTTGCAAGGGATAATAAATCCCTCGGCCAGTTCCGTC
>JAFOJB010000519.1 GCA_017420455.1 Blautia sp. | reverse complement strand
CGAATCGACCACAGAGATCGCCGGCAACGCTTTTGAAGGCTGTAATCTCCTGACGATCGTCGGGCATTCAGGCAGTTATGCGCAGGAATATGCAGAGTCTGCGGGAATTCCGTTTATCGCGGTAGGAAACGGCTGATGTTCTGCGCTTCACGCGGGCGTTACAGTCCCCGGCCGGTGAGACAGTGAACTGTAACGCAGGCGCGTAAAGCAGCAGCTTCTCATTTATACTTCTGAATCATTTATGCCTTCAGTGTGCAGAACATCAGTTGTTTCCGACCGCAATAAACGGGATTCCCGCAGACTCTGCATATTCCTGCGCATAACTGCCTGAATGCCCGACGATCGTCAGGAGATTACAGCCTTCAAAAGCGTTGCCGGCGATCTCTGTGGTCGATTCGGGGATATAGATCTGCTCCAGGCTGGTGCAGCCCGCAAAGGCATGATCCTGAATCCGTTCGACATCTCCGGCAAGCCGGATCAGGCGCACAGAGAGTCCTGCAAAGGCTTCTTCTTCAATATCGGTCAGATCCCGCGGCAGATACAGATCTGCGTCAGCCAGGACCTCCAAAGAGCCGTTCACCTGGATGGTGCACATGTAGCGCGGAACGCTCCATTCTCCGCCATAACAGCCTGATACATAGAACTTATGGGCGCCAGGGTATCCCCAGTTCCCCCAGACATCCAGTCCGGGACCGGAATGCTCAGATCTGGCATAGTCTTCCCAGTCGATCTCCTCCGGGTCCTCATCGTCAATGTCGTACAGGCGGATTCCATCTCCGGCCCCGGGCAGATAGGCGATGATATGATCCTCTGTGAACGTATCCACCTCCAGGGTGCCGACTGTGAAGTACACACTGTCATCCTCGGGAAGGATCTCCACATCATTCTCATCCAGCACAGCCAGATGAAGCGTCGTGTGTCCTTCGTTGTAACCGGGGTTATTCACATCCAGTTCTACCCAATACACGCCGCTGCCCCACAGATCGCCGGTATTGAAGGTCAGATCCCCGGCGCCGTCCCGGCTGTCCCCTTTCACAAACTCATCTTCATCCGGTTTATGGATCCAGTAGCTGTAGTTGGCGCCGTTCTCCACCTCTTCGAAGTGAATGGTGACGTCCTCTCCCAGCAGGGCTCTGTCCTGCATCTGTACAACGGGTCTGTCAAGATCTCCGCTGCCGGCGTGCACATGAATGGTACACATATAGAACGGCTGGCTCCATCCGGTTTCATCTCCGTAGTTTGCCATCACATAGAACTGATGGTCTCCGGCATATCTCCAGCTTGCCCAGACATCCACTCCCGGGCCGTCCCGCTCTGTTCTCGCATAATTCTCCCAGTCGATCTCCTCCGGGTCCTCATCGCCGATATCATACAGGCGGATACCAGCCCAGGCACCCGGCGCGTAAGCGATGAGGCGCACATCTGTAAAGGTATCTACATCACCGCTGCCATAGGTCAGATACATGCCTCCGAATTCTTCGCTGTAATTGTTCTCCACTTCTGTATCCGCAGGATCCAGCACGGCGAAATGTCTTGTAATATGACCCTCATTATACCCTGGAGCATTCACATCCAGTTCCAGCCAGTAAGTACCGCTGCCCCAGAGAGCATTGGTGGAAAGGATCAGGTCTCCTTGGTCTTCCCGGGTATTTCCATGTATGAACTCATCGTTCTCGGATGTATGGATCCAGTAGCTGTAATACCTGGCATTGGGTACTTCATTAAAGTGAATGGTGATATCATCCCCAAGGTAAAACTTATCAGCTACCTCCACGTCCGGTTCATCCAGATCTCCGGAAGGCGCGTTGACTTCCACACAAATATCGTATTCCGCTTCCCCCCAGTTTTCTCCATCGTCATAGGTTGCAAAGGCGCGCAGCCGGTAGGATCCGGAACTGTTGATGCTGAAGGTGTCACGGAAACAATCGGCCCAGTCCTCCCTCCACACATTATCCTCGTACTCGTGGCAAAGACGGACCGCATCAGCCCCAGGCGCATAGATGGAAATCAGGAAGGCCTCCCCTGTATTTACCTGGTCCTTCTCTGCAAGGAACCGGATCGCATCCCCTTCAGGCTCCGCAACATCGAAATACTGATAGTCTGCCGATGAAGCCTGATACCCCACCGCTTTTGCCTCCAGATGGATGCCGTAGTGAGCGCCGTTTTCCAGACTGGACGTAGGCAGAAGATAATCTCCGGCTCCCCAGTAGGTTTCGCCAAGGCAGAAACCGGCATAATTCCAGTTCTCGTCGAAGCGGTCAAGCCATACATCGTATTTCTCTGCGTTTTCTACCGGATCGATGTGGATATGCAGCCAGTCTTCCCCCCTTGTAACTGTCTGACCTGCCTCGGCAAGAGTAAATCCTGCTCCTTCCAGCCAGCCATTCGGGTTCGTCACCCATACCCGGATCCCGTTGCTGGTAACGGACCAGTCCAGATCCTCCCACCGGAAGCCCTCGGCATCCTCGTCAAATTCCTGGGTGGTTGCCTGTGCTGCCAGACTGTAAACTCCAGGCCAATATTCTCTGTCACGGCTGTCATATCCGTTTTCATCCGGGTACCAGTAATCCCAGTTATCATCATAGAAACGGATCGCGGTCGCTCCGGGAGCTTCTACCTCCACAAACAGGTTCTCAAAAGCCTGAACCTCAATGTCATCCTCCGTACTGCCGTTCACGGTCAGACGAACCTGCTGCGCATCCTGATGATCCGTCACCACAACGCGGCAGCCGCTGCCGCTGTCATCCAGGTTGTACCCACCCGCATGGACGCCGACACGGTATGTTCCGGTACCGTATTCCTCAAAAACGCTCCTGTCGAAATGGATGGAAAGCTCCTGGAACGGCTCCACATTATAGTCGTAAACATGCCTCCAGTTACCATATTTATCGATAAAGTTAAGATTTACATTATAGCCGTCCGCACAGTTTTCGCCGATCAGATTTCCTTCCCAGTCGTGAGCTGCACAGGGATCGAAGTATCCGTCCAGGCCGTCTTCTATATTGATCACAGGCGGAATGTGGATGCCGGCTTCTGTAAGATACCCGGCCGCGGTGACCTCGACCCGCACAGGTTCCCCTGTCCGGCGGAAATCCTCCGCGTTTTCATCGTCGCCGAAGTATCCGACCGGGGTAATATAATAGACACCGGTGTGTCCGAACTGCCAGTACCAATGACTGTATTCGCCGCCGTCTCCTCTGGAGTCATTCCACTCTTCTTCGGGAACTCCTTCCTGCGTGATATAAGCCTCTACACCGTCGGCGCCTGGCGCATAGACATAGATCTGGAATCCCCGGGCGGTCTGCGTGACCGCCGCACCGTTTTCATTCAGAGAAAGGGAAACCTGCGCGGTTATTTCCAGTGCCCCCTCTGTAACTGTAAACGGAAAGACTTTTTCATTCCCATCATATCCGACAGCATGGACCCCTACGGATACAGAATATTCCCCAGGCTCCAGGTTCAGGGTGGAAACCATCAGATTTTCCCCCTCCCAGTCGGTATGGTTGATCCAGTCCTCCCACTCTTCTCCTTCGTCATTGCTGCGGTGTACGCACACATCCGCCCAGTACCACTCCTCCAGGTCTTCCTGCTCGTTCACCCAGATCTGCAGGAATTCCCCGCGCTCTACGGTATCGGAAACCAGGCCGCAGTCCGGCTCGTCAAGACCTCCATTCGGACTGGTGACGGACAGATTGACCGCATTGCTGAAGCCATACCAGGTCAGATCTTCGCTTCTGAAGCCCTCGTTCTGCGGATTATATTCCTCCGTACTGACCTGCGCGATCAGGGTATAATTTCCCCTGTCAAAATTCCATCGCACCTCCACCAAAGACGGATCTCTGCCGTTTTCCTGAAGAAAATAATCCCAGCGGCCATGATTATTGATCCTGACAGCCGTCACGTCCGGCGCTTCTACTTTAAGCCAGAAATCCTGTCCGGACAGCACTTCCTGGCTGTCTTCATCGGAATAGGAATCCCTCGTCTGACCTACATAGAGCGTCGCGGCAGTGTCAGGCTGATCCCGCACAAAGATGCCTTTCCGTGCGTGCCCGCTGTTTTTCCCGAACCTGTGGGAATGAATCTCCAGAATATAGAACCCCGGATCAAGATTGGCCATATTGATCCCTTCCGCGGTATGAAAATAGCGGACGTTCTGCGCATCGTTATGGTTCAGCGCAAAGTCAATATTCTGATCCTGTCCGTCAAGGATGATCTCCATATCCGCAACATATTCGTAGCCATCATCGCGGTGAAGAGTGATATGACACCAGCCGGCTCCCGGGGCTGAAAACTGTCCGCAGATAACCTCTCCTCGTTCTATGGAACCGGAAACATTTGAGATTACCGGATCCGCCAGCTGACCATCTGCTGTAATGGTAAAGCTGCAATGCCCGGATTCCCAGGTTTCCTCCTCTTCGCCCTCTCCCAGATGAGCGACGGCAAACACTTCTACTTCCCCCTCATGATCCCAGGCCCAGTTTTCCACGATATGGCTGCCATCGCCCTGGCGTCTGTCCGCCGGACGGCCGCCTTCTAAAAAGAGGAGCTCGATCCAGTCTGCATCTGGTGCATCTGCGGTAAAATGAATGTTTTCATGTGTCTGCACCGTACTTTTTACTACGCCATCAGAATCGTAAAACAGAGAGATTCCTCTTGTGCCGCCCTCGCCCGCTGAAACCAGGCTGCCCACACAGAACAGCACGACGATCACTGCCAGTGCAGCTCCCCATCGGGAAACTCCGGACATCCGTTTCTTCATATAGCTGCCTCCTTTCGAAAATGGGGAGACACCCTGGATAAGGTCTGTCTCCCCGTATACATGCCAGTGAAATTCAGGAATCCTGATATCCTGAAAAATGTGCATTACGATATTCTATTCTTCACTGTCCCGGATTCACGGTATCCTGTGGCCAGGAGTGCTGCGGATCGGCGGTGAAAGAACGTCCATCCATTTACTGTGTCAGCAGGTTACTGTTGTAGCTCATCTTGTTCACTGTCTTAATCTGGCCGTTCACCAGGTCAAATACCTGCCATACGGTGCCGTAGATGTTGGGCACGGTATAGGAAGCCAGACGTTTGCTTCCGTTGTACACGTCGATCCTGGCCCCGGATTTCGCCAGTGCATTGGTGCTGGACAGATTCCGGTTCGTATAGTCGTGTACATAGAAATGATAGGTTCCGGATTTTCCCTTGGAAAGATCCAGCGTAATGGTCTCCGGTCCATAGCTGGAACAGTCATCCACATCCAGCTGTGCCCGGTAAACGCCGTTTGAATAATAACTCTTGCTGTACCAGTAGGTATGGAACCGGCTGCTGCCCGAAATGGGTCCGGTTACATGAAGGTCGACATCCGCCGGCTTGCTTCCCCAGGAAAGGACAACCCGGTACTTGGTGGAAGCTATGGCTTTGGTCATGGCGGCAGATACTGTTTTGTTGCCTGTCAGAGAAACATTGAAGAAGTACTGTACATAATTCTTCTTGCTGAGGTCGATCGTGTAATTTCCTTTATTTAACGTCGCAGTAAAGACACCCTTCTTATTGGTGGTTGTGGTGGCAACAACAGTACCTGTCTTATTATTGCTCCCGCTCCGGATCCTTACGCCTGCGCCGCTCAGGATCGCGCCGTTGGCCGCGTCCCTTACGGTACAGGTCAGCTTATATTTCGTGACCGGCGCATTCACCTTGACGGTGCATTTCGCGCTGACAGAAGAGCCGTTATACGAGGCGGTACAGGTGATCGTCGCGGTCCCGGCCTTTACAGCGGTTACCTTTCCCTTGGAGGTGACGGTACATACATTTTTATTGCTGGTGGTCCACTTTACAGAGGAGGGCGTAATTGTATTCGGGGACACGGAGTACTTCAATGTCACAGAATTCCCCACGTTCAGTGTCTGGCTGGTGGCGCTCAGGGAAATATAATACAGCTTGTTGACCGCTACGGTATTGG
>JAFOJB010000518.1 GCA_017420455.1 Blautia sp. | reverse complement strand
GCACTGGAGATTCTGGTAAAAAGCGGAAAAACCCTTGCGGTGGGCGTTTCCAATTACGAACCCGCCACGTTCGAAGCTCTGCAGTCCTTCCTTCCCTTCCCTCTGGCAGCAAACCAGATGGAATTCTCGGTGAAGTCGACGGATAATTTCTTTAATGGTGTCGTGGATACTGCCAGAAGGCTTGGCACAGCGCTTATGGCATGGTCGCCTCTCGGCGGCGGAAGCGTCTTCAAAGGAGAAGACGAACAGTCCGTCCGCCTCAGAAAGACTCTGAAGGAAATTGCAAATAAGCATCAGACTACAATGGATGCTGTCATGTATGCTTTTGTTTTCCGGCATCCGGCTGATATAATCGCCATCACCGGAACGATGAACCTCTCCCGTGTGAAAACAGCTGTTGAAGCGCTGTCCCTTACTCTTACCTACGACGAATGGTACGGCATACTGGCCGCTTCCCGCGGGTTTGACGTTCCGTAAGCATAAGAAGGGAAGAATGGCCGCTTCGGATCTGACGTTCCATGAACAGAGGATTGGAAAACCGGCTGTTTCCCGTGGTTTCTCTACTCTAAGATCAGAGGAGGTTGTGATGAGAAAAATCCGATATGCTGTCATCGGTTCCGGATGGCGTGCAGAGTTCTATATCCGTATCGCCAAAGCTGTCCCCGGGACTTTTTCCCTTACCTCGGTCCTGATCCGGGACAAGGAAAAAGGACAGGCGTTCGCGGAAAAATTCCAGGTGAATGTCGTCAATACACTGACCGAGCTTGAGGAAAGCGGCCCTGATTTCGTGGTGCTTGCCATACGGAGAGGCTGCGTGACCGATTATCTCCTCCGGCTGTTTGCGCTCGGGATCCCGGTGCTTACCGAGACGCCTCCCGGCGAAACAACGGAAGATCTTTACAGGCTGTGGGATGAGAGTCTCAAATGCGGCGCGAAGATCCAGGTAGCAGAGCAGTACTATCTTCAGCCTTTATATGCCGCCTGGTACAACGCCATAAAAGAGGGGCTCCTGGGAGATGTCCGGAATATCAGCATTTCTGCCCTGCATGGGTATCACGGCATCAGCATGATCCGCCGTATACTCGGGGTAAAGGGAATGCCCTGTATCATCCATGGAAAAAGGTATGAATTTCCCGTGACCGAAACCTACGGAAGGGAAGGAATGTGCTTCGACGGGGAGATTTTCCTCTGTCCCAGAGATCGTGCCGTACTGGATTACGAGGGGGGAAAAACCGCCTTCTTCGATTTTTCGGATCCTGCGCAGTATCACTCTTTTATCCGCACCAGACAGCTGAATATCCAGGGAACGCGCGGTGAGATCGATGATCTTGCCATCCGGTATCTGACCAAGGAGAATATCCCCGTGGAGGAGAGTCTCCGCCGGATCGACCTTGGCGTATATGGCAACCAGGAATGGTCCCATTTTGCCATCATGCTGGGGGAACGATTCCTTTACAGGACTCCCTTCGTCAATGCACGTCTGAACGACGATGAACTGGCTGTGGGAAGCCTGCTTCTGGGCATGGCAGAATATGTCGGCGGCGGTGCGGAAGTCTATCCTCTGGCCGATGCGCTTCAGGACATGTACCTCTGCCTGAAGCTGGAGGAAGCCTACAAAAATCCCTGGAAACCGATACAGACAGAAATCCAGCCCTGGAATGACCGTCTGATGATATGAAATAATACGATCGCAAAAGCCCTCCTCCGGGCTGTAATTTTTACAGCCCGGAGGAGGGCTTTTGCGTACTGACCGGATTGATCCCGGCGTCCGTGTTCCGGCGCGAAGCGCCTGGTTACTGCTGACCGGGGGAATGGCCGGGACTCAGGATCTGTCCATAAATATCCTTCTTCCGTTCAGAGAGGAAATATCATTGACAAACGTCTGTGCTCAGGAGCGTCTGGGGTGATTCTTTCCCATGTGCTCGGCAATTGCCGTTCCAGTTCCGAAAACCGCTCCACAGACGGGGCATACATAGCGGTTATGGTGGACAACTTTCATGTGCTCAGCAAAGTCTGCTGCACTTGAAAATACTTCCCCGCATTTACTGCACACGAAGCTGCCTGTACCCTCGCCGCCTGTGACCTTATCCAGG
>JAFOJB010000517.1 GCA_017420455.1 Blautia sp. | reverse complement strand
CATGTCTGGCTGGAAAACCTTCCTTAGTCGTGGTAAGATAAGGATGAAAGTAAACTTTCTGCCTATCGCCGTGAAAATGCTTCTGCAGGCGTTTTCACTTTACTCAAAAAGGAAGTTTCTGTCCGCTGTGTAGTTAAGAGAAAAAGGAGAAAGCGATATGAAAGGTATGGCTCGAAAACTGCGTTGTTTCTGGACCGTTTTGCTGATCATGGTACTCTGCGGGAGCGTTTTTGCAGAGACAGGGGATGAGAAGGATGCGAAAAAGGTTCTTTCATCCGTGGAGGATGCGAGGTACTTTGTGGAAGTGCTGCTCGGCGATGATGCTTCGTCGCTGGACGGCGCATATCAGATGACGAAAATGATGGATACCGCAATGCTGCTGAGCGGTGGTTTTGGAGGCCTTGCCAGGCAGCTGGGCTCTCTTGGAGAGCTGCAGGAAATCTGCCCGGGCTATGAGACCGTCGTGCAGGGCAGGAAAGCTTTCCGGGTTCCCTGCAGGTTTTCGGTGCAGTCCATAGATTTTCTTTTTGTGATGGACGGAGATTCAGTTGCTGGTCTGACGCTGCAGGAATTCACCGGAACAGAGCCGGCAGAACAGAAGCCCGAAGAAAATGGAGCACAGGAACCGGCAGATGCCGATTCTGCTTTTGATTCCGTTGAGCTGGCTCTTCCGGTACCGGAGATGGAAGAGGAACTTCCGGGAACTCTGACTCTTCCCAAAGGGGACGGACCGTTCCCGGCCGTTGTGATGGTTCATGGTTCCGGCCCAGGCGACCGGGATGAAACGACCGGCAGCCTGACGCCCTTCAAGGATATCGCAGAAGGCCTGGCCAAAAAGGGAATCGCTGTGTACCGTTTTGACAAACGTACCTTTGCGCTCGGGTCTCAGATGGCTGCGGACACTTCTGTTACGCTGAAAGAGGAATCCATCAATGACGCGGCTGCTGCGGTTCAGCTCCTTGCAAGGCAGGATAAGATCGATCCGGACAGGATTTTTGCGGCAGGGCACAGCCTTGGCGCTGCGGCGATTCCGGCTGTCGACCAGGCACTGAAAACGGAGCCGGTGCAGGCCTGCGGATACATCCTGCTGGCGCCTCCGGCCCGTCGGCTGGATGTTGTCATGAGGGAGCAATATGAATTCCTTTCTGCCCTGTCGCCGGAAATTGCAGCCCAGAAGGATGCGATGTTCGCTGAACTGGATCACCTTGCGGAACTGGACAGCCTCCCGGAGGATTTCATGATCGCCGGGGCTTATGTTCCATACTGGAAATGGCTCGCCGACTACGATATCCTGGAGGAAGCACGGAAGATCACTCTTCCCTGCCTGCTTTTGCAGGGCGAAGAGGATTATCAGGCGACGATGGAGGATTTTTCCCTGTTTCAGGAAGCCGTGGGAGACCGGGAAAACTGGACGCTTGTTTCCTTCCCCGGGCTGGTACACGCATTTATCCACGGGGAGAAGGCTGAAGGCGCTGCGGTCTATCAGAAGGACGAGAGGGTCGACCCGGTGGTGATCGCAGATATGGCAGATTTTATAAACAGCACGTCAGATGCCGCAGAGAAGAAATAATATCCGGATCTGCCTGTCTTCTTCTCCGATGCCGCAGGGGAGTATCTGGCTGCATGGTCCGTCAGATTACGAGGCTTTTTCGTGTGGAATCTTCTGCGGGTGAAACATTTCTTCAGATGAGCGACAGTCGAGTATCAGATCGCATAAAAAAAGCAAAGAGGATCCCGCAGGGGCTATACCCGTTCCAGTATGACGGAGGTAATGGCTTTTGACGCGATCCTCTTTATTGTTTCTGGCGTACTTATGGGATCGATCCACTGGTCTATATTCCGGGGCTCCAGCAGGACCGGCATCCGGTCGTGGAGCTTTCTGAGCGCTTCGCCCGGTTCGCGTGTCAGGATGGTAAAATGGGGGTACCCATCCTCTAAACGGTAGATCCCGGCCATGTAGATGGACTCGGCTCCGGAAGCCTGGACAGCATATTTGTCTCCGGGCTTCTGCTTTCCGTCAGGAGTTCTGAGCCTCTGCCATTCGAAATAATAACTGGCGGGAACGGCACAGCGGCGGCGCAGGAAGCTTTCCTTCCAGGTGGGTTTCTGGTCTGCGGTTTCGATCCTGGCATTGATCAGGGGCTGGGACCGTTTTGTATTTTCGAAATCGGACAGGGAAAAGCCCCAGACCATGGGGAAGACAGAACGCCGGCCCTGGCTGTCCGGCGCGATTACGGCAGCGATGTCGGTGGGACGGATTTCCCCTTCCCTCGCGGCAGGCCGGCCAAGATGGTTAACCATCCTGGCAGCCAGAGGAGAGTGCCGGGCGGCTTCCACATAGGGCCGGAGCTCGGGGGAAAGTTCTACATAATAACGTGAACACATGACTGGATTCCTTTCTTTGAAAACCTGGATCACCGATGATCAGCACTGGATTATAGAACGGCGTCCGGCATATGTCAAGAATATCCTGGTGGTCTGTCTCATTCAACGCAGCCTGTCGTTACCGTTCACGGCCTCACCGGCCGGGATGATGTGTTTTCGGCGGCCTACAGACCTGCGGAACTCGCTTCTCAGGCCGTCCACTTGTTCTACCCGGCCTTCGTACGCTCAGACAGTCCTCGGTCTGTAAGCCGCCGAAAACACATCAGTCCCCGGACGGTGAGGCCGTGAACGGCAACGTTCTTTCTTTAACGGTTGCACCGCTCAGTTTTTCATGGTAAGCTTAGGATT
>JAFOJB010000516.1 GCA_017420455.1 Blautia sp. | reverse complement strand
CGCGCTGCAGGCCGCCGCCGGCGATTAAGGCTGTATCAGCCTGGCGCACAGGCGCTGTTACGGAGCAAGGATCGTGCAGTTCTGTTCGTCCGAAGCTATCTCATGCAGCGTGGAATAAAGCGGGAACTGTTCAGCCAGAGCAGAATAAGCGGAATCTCGTGCAAGCAGAAGATACTGCGGCCTGTCATTCTGTATCGAAAAGATCCTATATCAACCGGCTGTATCGAACCTGCTTCGATCAGCGCATCTCTGCTGACCGCGTCATACATGATCACATCTATCCCATCAGGAGCATCGTCTTTGTAACAGTCCCATTCCGCGCGTTCCAGCCGGATATCCGGTTCAATCTCGGCCCAGCGCTGTTCGATCAGCTCCTGATAATACTCTGT
Organism: Blautia sp.; assembly: GCA_017420455.1. Taxonomy (GTDB): domain Bacteria; phylum Bacillota; class Clostridia; order Lachnospirales; family Lachnospiraceae; genus Blautia_A. The sequence goes on along the minus strand of JAFOJB010000516.1, from coordinate 3,941 downwards.
GTCCGGCAGATATGGAAATACTGCATAAACCAGAGAATCAATCTGCTCCTCCGCTCTGCATGGCAGAGCTGAAACAACCTGCAGGGTAAATAGAAACACGAAAGTAAACAAACCAGTCTTCAGACCAGGTTTTCTGTTGTTTTGCAGCATTCAGACACCTCCTGAAAAAATAAACATCAAAAGTCCCCCTGTCTTCCCCTGTCTTCCCTCCTTACGCCTTCCAGTTCAAAAGTATCACGGCGGAAAGGATCAGGATAATACCAAGCCCGGACAAAACGGTGAGGGGCTCTGAAAAGACCGCTATACCGATTACTGTGGCAACCATTGGCTCGATTGTGGCTAGAATGCCGGCCCTGCTGGCTTCAACTGTGCGGAGGCCAAGGGTATATGCCAGAAAGGGAACCACGGCTGTAACCAATGCGGTCAGAACGCATAAAAAGATCAGCATGGTCATATTCCCGGCAGCCGCAAACTTCGAGATCATATCCGCCGGGCGGCAGATCAGGAGGGAACCGCATGCCGCAAACAGAAATGTATATGCCGTAACAGTGTAAGGCCAATACCGGCGAAGCGCAACCGTGCCCAGAATGCTGTAAAGGCCATAGCCGATACCGGAGCCGAGGCCTATGAGAAAACCTGTCCAGGTCATTCCCTCTCCGGAGATACCGGAAACCATAACACAGCCGGCAAAGGCGAGAAGCAGGGCAAGCAGTTTCTTCCTGTTCAGTTTCTCATGAAAAAACAGAACCGACATCAGCATGATCCAGATCGGCGATGTATAGAGAAGTATTGCCGCAGTAGAAAGCGGCATCATCGTTATTGCCGTAAAGTAGCAGACAGCAAAGAAAAGAACGCTTCCAACTCCCAGCCCCAGAAAAAGCAGGATATCACGAAGGGCAATGCGGAAACCTGAAGGATCCTTCATAAGCAGCATAATACAAAATACAATCGCAGCCAGGGTAAGACGGATCGACACGATCTGAACAGAGTTGAAACCGTAAAGCCCGAGCCTTCTTACAAATATTCCCATGCTTCCCCAGAAACAGCCGGCAAGAAGAATCAGAACCGGTCCGTAATTTGGTTTAGCAGCATCTATATCGCCAGTCATCTCTCCTCCATCTCTTCTCTCTTTTCTCCGCCTTTCAGTTCTGCAGAAGGCCGAAGAAAAAGCGCTTTAATCTGCCCTCCGGAATTACGTGCAGCGGTTTGATCTGATTCGGAGACGCTCCCCCCATTACCTTCAGATCTCTGTACAGAGCATAGGTCTGAGGCTGCACGAATTTCACTACCAGCGGCAGCATGGTTTTCTGCCTGATCTTTGTACCATAAGAGTCATGTACCTCACACAGCCTGCGATTCAGGATCTCCGAATAACGGGGCCACGTTTCCGGCAGGATCTCCCGGTCGCTTTCCAGCAGAACGACATAATGTCCCGGGTCTGTTCCGGTATCCGCATATACGCTGTATTCCGGCACCGCTGTCCCGGATTCCTCCGCCATGGATTCCACCACCGTACGAAGAGCAGTTTCTGTCACTTTTTCTCCGTACATGCTGATCAGCTGGTTTTCCCGATAGGAAAAAACGATCATGGGACATTCGTTGTGGTAACCGACGACCCGGATCACATCTCCCAGGCGGTAGCGGTAAAAGCCGGACAGATTGGTGACTATCAGTTTATATTCTTTGCCGGTCTCAAGCTGATCCATAAGCAGCGGCGTCTCTTCCGTGTCGTCTCCCACAGGTAAACTCATAAAAACCGCTGAAAGGAAGCAGCATGCAGGCGGGATCTTCCTCCCGCAGGGGAACCGCTATTGTGGATTCAGAACATACATATCCCAGATAATCAACAGTAATCTCTTTTCCAACGAGCGGACGCAGCCGTTCAATGCTTCTATGATTTCCGGATGAACGATTTTTCCCGGAATATGGCGCATCACGGGATTGCCTTCATCATCATGGGTTAAGATGGTGCTGAAAACCGCATAATTGGCAAATACGGCTTCCAGGGCACTTTTCAGCCTGACAGGGTCCACCGTTTCCCTGAGGAACCTGAGGCTGACAGGATTGTTAATCTCCGTCTGCATGGGAGCATAATGAACCGCATCGTAGAAATACGTCTGATAAGGCGTCAGAAACTGATCCCGTTTCAGTGCCGCCTGGTTCAGGATGTCCAGATCCACCTCAGCCTTTTCTGATACTCTCGCTGCAATGGCTCTGGGCGTCTTCCAGGTATAGATATCCTTGTAGTCCACCCCTGTTTTTTCCAGTTCTGCCGCTGTCTTCAGCCTGATCTTATAGGGTTTCTTTTCATGGTATTTCCACGTGGAATTTCCCCTCCCCCGGATGTAATCCAGCCGGATGCTTCCCCCCGGGGCCGTCCCCCCATATTCCGAGAGATAACCTTCTTCTGGAAGCAGGATTTCAATAGCCCCCTCGCACCGGACCGAATGATCCGAACTGGCATTCATATCGGCGATCGACCCATATCAGTTTCCCTTCGTGGTCTGATGCAGCTCCTGCTCATCGACCCGGATCACAATAAGAGGGATTCCATTCTGAGCCGCTTCCGCAGCAGCCTCAGACTCCCCCGCCGCCACACCGCATACTATCGCCACAGCAAAAATACTTACAGCCAACGTCGCCAGAATTGTCTTCATAATCCATACCTCCCCCTTCCCCTCTTTTCTGACAGATAATACAATGCTATTTTACAGTTTATGCACAAAAGTGTCAACAACAGCGCTTGTTGGTTGTTAACAGCCTTTGGCAGATCAACGTAAATCCTCATGTACTTTCAGCTTAAAAAGTGTATAATTTTTTTCACTTTTCGTTTTATTGTCCATACCGGTTTTTGCTGAGAAAAGCACCGAACCGGCAGAGCCGACAAAAGCGGAAATGGATGAAGCCTATGATGAAGCCATGATGCAAGGTGATTCGGAGATGACCTTTTACACAATGGAAGAGGTAAACTACAGGCTGGCAGTTATCCTGAAATTTGCTTCCGGTAAAATGACAGAGAACGATTATGCCAGATTGAAAGATCCGGAAGCAAAACGGATTCTGGACCTGGATGATCTCATTGCACTGAGCGACAGCTTCTTCAAAGAAACAGAGGTTCAGACTGATTTGTCCGGGTACGAGGATGCCGTATCGTCATGGAAAATATTCATGGAAGGTCTGTCTGAAAACACGGAAGCCGACGCAGCCGATGAATTGTACGAACAACTGTCTCTGGAAAGCCGGTTCGATTACCTCGAAGCGGCATACAATGTCGACAATGCCGTTTGGGCTTCCCTCAGAAACGAACTGGGCGATAAATTGAGCGGAATGACAGACCTTGTATCCAGTATAAGCCCCTATGTGGAAAAGGGAGCGGAGGTAGTATCGAACGCTTTCTCGTTACTCGATAAATTCAAAACATACATATCTGTTGGAAGTGATAACGCCAGATATGAGAAAAGGCTCGCTTTTCAGAATATCAAAACCAGGTTTACGCTGCTGCAGCAAATGCTTCCACCATGCGGCGGAACTTTTCTTTTCGGCGGTGCCTGCTCGGGAACATACTCAGGAGTGTTATAGCCAGATGGTCCCATCATTCCCGGTCCACGGGGAAGCATCCCGGGTCCCATCCCCTTCGACATGATTCCGGGTCGCTCAACGCCGCCATAACCCTGATACATTCCACCGTTGGTTTCTTCCATCTGATCTACTGTAAGTTCTATTCTTTTCATCGTTTTTCTCCTTTTCGTGTTTGTTTTTTATCTGTGGAAAACTATATCATTCTGTCGGCACAATACTGTCATATCGTTTTTCTATTCTAATCTGCACATATTTTTTGTCATTTATATTCTTGACAGCTAATCTGAGCTGTGCTATATTGTGCTCAAGTGGATACCCGCCACAGGGAGGATCAACACTTTTCGCTCCCCGCCGGCGTGGCT
>JAFOJB010000515.1 GCA_017420455.1 Blautia sp. | reverse complement strand
CATTTCCGTTTTGTTGAGACTGGTTTCTTCTGCGTTTCTGTGTTATGATGAGACACACGGACTGCGTAAGCCATGCGGACGCTTTCTGAATATGCAGATGATTTTCGCTGTGTGCTGTGGGACCAAAAGACAAGCAATTCTGGAAAGTTATTTCTGGACCGGTCCTGAGCGCTGCAGCAGGGGAATGGACAGAAAAGTTAAGGGGAGATACTATGAGCTACGTGGCTCTGTACCGGAAATTCAGACCGGATACCTTCGAGCAGGTGAAGGGCCAGGATCATATTGTTACTACATTGAAAAACCAGGTTAAGACAGAACGGATCGGTCATGCGTATCTTTTCTGCGGAACCAGAGGAACAGGAAAAACCTCTGTGGCAAAGATTCTTGCAAGGGCAGTAAACTGTGAGAATCCACAGGACGGAAGCCCCTGCGGAGAGTGCAGCATGTGCCGCGCCATCAAAGCCGGTAATTCCATGAATGTCATTGAGATCGACGCAGCTTCCAACAACGGCGTCGATAATATCCGGGAAATCCGGGAGGAGGTAACCTACCGGCCCACCCAGGGAAAGTACAAGGTATATATTATAGATGAGGTCCATATGCTTTCAACAGGAGCCTTCAATGCCCTGCTGAAAACACTGGAGGAACCGCCTTCTTATGTGATCTTTATCCTGGCGACCACGGAAGTACACAAAATTCCTGTAACGATCCTTTCCAGATGTCAGAGATATGATTTTCATCGAATCTCCGTCGATACCGTTGCCGCAAGGCTTTCAGAACTCCTGGAAAAAGAAAATGTCGAAGCAGAGGAAAAAGCCATACGTTATGTGGCGAAAGCCGGCGATGGTTCCATGCGGGATGCCCTCAGTCTCCTGGACCAGTGCATCGCCTTTTATCTTGGAGAGAAGCTGACTTACGACAAGGTTCTGGATGTCCTTGGAGCGGTAGATACAGAGGTGTTCAGCCGCCTGTTCCGCCTGTCTCTGGAGGGAAACGCGGGAGGAACCATACAGATTCTGGAGGATATGATCGCAGGCGGTCGGGAACTGAATCAGTTTGTAGCGGATTTTACCTGGTATCTGAGGAATCTTATGATCGTTAAGACCACAGAAAATGCCGAAGATACCGTAGATATGTCGTCCGAAAATCTGGAACGTCTCCGGGAAGAAGCCGGCATGGCGGAAACAGAGACACTGATGCGCTATATCCGCATCCTGTCAGATCTTTCAAACCAGATCCGCTACGCTGTCCAAAAAAGAGTGCTGGTGGAGATAGCGCTTATCAAGCTCTGCAGACCGGCCATGGAGGTGAATCTGGATTCTCTTCTGGACCGTATCCGGGTCCTGGAAAAAAGAATCGAGGAAGCACCAGAGAAGGATTACAGGGAATCAAAAGGCACTGCGGATGATTCCGGCAGAGGGGTACAGAGTCTGATACCGGAAGAAAAAAGAGGAGCCGCGCCGCCTCCGCCAAAGGCCGCTCCGGAAGACCTTCAAAAGATCGTGGCGGGCTGGAAATACCTGATAGCAGGCGCGGAGAGCTTTGTAAAAGCCATCCTCGCAAGTACCACTCCCAAATACGACCCGCAGTCGGAGGAACCGGTCCTTTACCTGGAGAATACACATCTGGTTTCAGAAAATATAAAAACGCCGGAGAAGATTGAAACAATCCGGCAGCTGATCCTGGAAAAAACCGGGAAGGAGGTAGAAATCCGGATCCTGACGGATGCAGACCAGAAGAATACAGCCTTAAGGGAAATTACCGTAGATGAGGCGATCCGTGACAAAATCCGGATGGATGTCGTTACGGAGGAGGATACAGACGACGACTTCTTCCAGTGATACAGCCGGCTGTCTCCCGGAAGAATCAGACAGTTATGAAGCAGCGCGAATGAGTTTATTATCACGAGTTTATTATCACGGGTTTATTATCACGGGTTTATTATGATATGAGGAGACAGATTTTGCCGTCGACTGTGTTCTGGCCGGCTTTACAAAATCGTCAACCTGCAGCATTGTCTGTCAGTATATTCTTGGAAATAACAGGAGGAAATGGATTTATGGCGAAAAAAGGTGGATTTGGAGGCATGGGAATGCCCGGCAACATGAACAACCTGATGAAGCAGGCACAGAAGATGCAGCGCCAGATGGAAGAAAACCAGAAAGCGCTGGAAGAAAAGGAATTTACGGCGTCAGCCGGCGGCGGTGCAGTTGAAGTGACTGTTTCCGGAAAAAGGGAGATCCTGCGCGTAAAGCTTTCCCAGGAAGTGGTCGACCCGGATGACGTAGAAATGCTGGAGGACCTTATCGCAGCAGCCACTAATGAAGCCCTTCGGAAGATGGAAGAGGAATCGGCAGCCGTAATGTCCAGGCTTACCGGCGGCCTCGGGAATCTCGGAGGGCTGGGCGGAGGCCTTCCCTTCTGATGGAGTATTACAGCAGTCATATCAATAAGCTGATCGAACAGCTCGCGCACCTGCCGGGGATCGGGGCGAAGTCGGCACAGAGACTGGCGTTCCATCTTCTGAACATGCCAAAGGACCAGGTTGAGCAGCTGACCGGTGCGATCATCGGAGCCCGGGAAAACGTACGGTACTGCAAAAACTGCTTTACTCTGACCGATCAGGAGCTGTGTCCGATCTGCAGCAACGAAAAGCGGGACCACCAGACCATCATGGTGGTGGAAAACACCAGAGATCTGGCAGCCTATGAAAAAACAGGCAAATACGAAGGGGTATATCATGTCCTTCACGGCGCCATTTCCCCTATGCTGGGAATCGGGCCTGACGATATCCGGCTGAAGGAGCTGATGATGCGTCTTCAGACGCAGGACATCAAAGAGGTGATCATCGCCACAAATTCCAGTCTGGAGGGAGAGACTACTGCCATGTATATCAGCAGGCTCGTAAAGCCCAGCGGTATAAAGGTCAGCCGCATTGCCAGCGGAGTACCTGTCGGAGGAGATCTGGAATACATAGATGAAGTAACTCTGCTCAGGGCGCTGGAAGGAAGAGTTACGCTATGATTTCCTTGACCTTTTCACTGGTTTTACATATAATATAAAAGACAGAATAAGATACTCCGGTTCGGCCAGGGCCGGGCAAGGATGCTTAACAATCAGGAGGAGAGCAATATGAGGTTTTTTATTGACACTGCAAAAGTAGAAGATATCAAAGCAGCAAATGATATGGGAATCATCTGTGGTGTTACAACCAACCCGTCTCTCATAGCGAAAGAAGGACGGGATTTCAATGAAGTCATCAAAGAAATCACCTCCATCGTAGACGGACCCATCAGCGGTGAAGTAAAGGCTACCACTACAGATGCGGAAGGCATGATCAGTGAAGGAAGAGAAATTGCAAAAATCCATCCCAACATGGTAGTAAAGATCCCCATGACGGCAGAAGGCCTGAAAGCAATCAAAGCTCTCTCTGCGGAAGGAATCAAGACCAACTGCACTCTGATCTTCACTGCAAATCAGGCACTTCTGGCAGCAAGAGCCGGCGCGACTTATGTATCTCCGTTCCTTGGAAGACTGGATGACATCTCCACAGACGGCGTAGAACTCATCGAAGAGATCGCCGAGATGTTCGCCATCGCAGATATTGATACGCAGATCATTGCTGCATCCGTACGTCATCCCGTTCATGTAACACAGTGCGCTCTGGCAGGTGCAGATATTGCCACCGTTCCCTACAAGGTTCTGGAGCAGATGATCCATCATCCTCTTACCGATGCAGGAATCGAGAAATTCAAGAAGGACTACATCGCAGTATTTGGCGAATAAAGAAGAACATGATTCATGCGCCGGGAGAATCTTTCCGGGAAATGTTCTTTTTCATCTGGAAACGCATCTGGAAACAAGGAAGATCTCTCACGGCCTGTGTATCAGATTATAAGGAGAATACGAAATGGAGAACTTAGAACTTCAGAAAATTGCCAACGAAGTCCGCAAGGACATCGTGACTGCAGTTCATGCGGCAAAAGCAGGGCATCCGGGCGGATCTCTTTCCTCCGCAGATGTTTTTACCTATCTTTATTTTGAGGAAATGAACATAGACCCGAAGGATCCGAAAAAGGCAGACAGGGACCGCTTTGTTCTTTCCAAAGGACACAATGCGCCCGGATACTATGCCGCACTGGCAGAGCGCGGATTCTTCCCGAAGGAAGATCTTGTCACCCTTCGCCATCTGGGCTCCTATCTGCAGGGGCATCCTGATATGAAGCACATCCCCGGCGTTGACATGTCCAGCGGTTCTCTTGGCCAGGGCATCTCCGCCGCAGTAGGCATGGCTCTTTCCGCAAAGCTTTACGGAGACAGCTATCGTGTATATACATTGCTGGGCGATGGCGAGATCGAGGAAGGCCAGGTCTGGGAAGCCGCCATGTTTGCAGGCCACAGAAAACTGGACAATCTCTGCGTCATCGTCGATAATAACGGACTGCAGATCGACGGACCGATCGACCAGGTCTGCTCCCCGTATCCGATCGACAGAAAATTTGAAGCCTTCAATTTCCATGTGATCAATGTAGAGAACGGAAATGATATGGAACAGCTCCGGGCCGCGTTCGCAGAAGCAAAAGCAGTGAAGGGAATGCCCAGCTGCATCATTATGAAGACACTGAAGGGGAAAGGCGTTTCCTTCATGGAAGGAAGCGTAGGCTGGCATGGAAAAGCCCCCAACGATGAAGAATATGAAATCGCGATGAAAGATCTGGAGAAAGTGGGGGAAGCATTATGTCAGAAGTAAAGAAAATCGCTACCAGGGCAAGTTATGGAAATGCTCTTGTGGAGCTGGGTGAAAAGCATGACAATGTGGTTGTCCTGGATGCAGACCTTGCAGCGGCAACCCAGACAGGCATTTTCAAAAAGGCATTCCCGGAGAGGCATATCGACTGTGGTATCGCGGAATGCAACATGACCGGCATCGGCGCAGGGCTTGCCACCACCGGAAAAGTTCCCTTTATCAGCACATTTGCCATGTTTGCGGCCGGCCGTGCATTCGAACAGGTCCGCAACTCCATCGGCTATCCGCATCTGAATGTAAAGATCGGGGCTACCCACGGCGGTATTTCTGTCGGCGAGGACGGCGCTTCCCATCAGTGCTGCGAGGATTTCGCCCTGATGCGTTCCATCCCCGGCATGGTGGTAGCGTGCCCCAGCGATGATGTAGAAGCAAGAGCGCTGGTACATGCGGCATATGAGTACGAAGGCCCGGTTTATATGCGGTTCAGCCGCCTTGCGACTCCGGTGATCAACGATAAGCCGGATTATCACTTTGAACTTGGAAAAGGCATCGTTCTCCGCGAAGGAAAAGATGTGGCAGTCATCGCCAACGGACTTCCGGTTGCGGCTGCCCTGGAAGCAGCAGAACAGCTGGCTGCAGAGGGGATTCAGGCAATGGTCATCAACATGCACACCATCAAGCCTCTGGATGAAAACCTTGTCATTGCAGCTGCAAAGGAAACCGGGAAGGTCGTTACCATAGAAGAGCATTCCATCATCGGCGGTCTGGGCGGCGCAGTCTGCGAGTGCCTGTCAGAGAACTATCCGGTACCGGTAAAGAGAATCGGTGTCAGAGATGTGTTCGGAGAGTCCGGAACAGCTCAGTCACTGCTGCATAAGCACGAGCTGGATGCAGAGGGAATCCACAGACAGATCAAAGAATTCCTCGCGAAATAATAAAGTAAGTACACATTTGCATTTTTTTAACAGGGCCTCCTGGCTGAAGGGCAGGAGGCCCTGTTTTTCATCATGTACAGAGACCGTTCGTTGTGGTATACTGTAACAGATTACAGACTATATTCCTGCTTCCGGTACAAAAGGAGTCATTGCGCTGAACGGGCTTCTGTACCGGGATCATTCATGAACAAAACGGAAAGGACACAAATTCATGGCGAACCAGAATACAAGGAATGCGCCGGGCGGGAAGGACGGAACAAGAAGACAGCAGGTGAACGCACGCCGTGTCCCGCCGGGGGCAGAGACCCTCGATTATGAAGAAAGGCGGACACTGCAGAAACGGAGGCGCCTGTTAAGAATTCTCGTCGTGCTGCTGATACTTGCCGCTGTTGCCGGAGGCCTGTACTATTATATGGTAAGAAGGCAGTACCGGGGAGTAAAGATCCTGAAAACAAGCGAACAGGAGGATATCATTTCCACAAAATACGTAGAGATGGACGGGAAGATCCTGAAATACAGTCCGGAGGAGGTTTCCATGATTAACGCTGACATGGACACTCTCTGGAATGTCACCTATTCTATGCAGAATCCGGTCGCAGACGTAAGAGACACCAGAGCTGTGATCGCAGACAGGGACGGAACCAGTCTGAAGATATTCGATAAGAAAGGCCTTACCGGAAGTGCCGATACCTCCTACCCCATTGTGAAGGCAAGGATTTCCGCAAAAGGGCTTGTGGCAGCAATTCTGGACAGCGGCGATGATACCTGGATCAATTTTTACGCATCAGACGGAAGCCTGATCGCTGAAAACCAGACAAGGATCGACGATCCGGGATATCCGATGGACGTATGTATTTCCAATGACGGCGTTATCATGATGGTCACCTACCAGTTTGTACAGGGCGGCAAGACAACCAGCTATGTGGCCTTCTATAATTTCGGGGATGTAGGGCAGAATGAGGACGATCGTATCGTCAGCGGCTATACCTACGAGGGCATCGTGATACCCCAGGTACAATATCTGAAGGGAAGTACAAGCACAGCCATCCGCGAGGACGGCATCACCCTGTATCAGGGGCGGCAGATCCCGAAGGAAAGCATTACCGTGAAGGCGGACAAGGAAATCGTGAGCACTTTTGTGGACGAGGATACCATCGGGCTTGTGTTCAAGAACGAGGGAGCTGCCAAAATGTACCGGATGCAGGTGTACAATACCTCCGGAAAGCTGAAGTTTACCACAGACTTCGACACCGCCTATACCAATATCCGTCTCAGCAGGGGATACATATTGCTGTATAACAGTTCCCAGATCTGCGTGATAAACCAGAAGGGAGAGGTACGGTTCCTGGGGACAGTAGATGGATCTATAAAGGATTTCTTCAGGATCGGCTTTAACAAATACCTGCTGGTACTGGATAACGGAATCAATGTGATCAAATTAACGTAACTGGTAAAAACACCGCAAAAGGCAGCGGCCGGATGGACAGGCAGGCCTGCCCGGCCGCTGTCTGCGTGAATAAACGGAAACTGCCTGACGGATGCGGTTCCCGGTCCGCAGGCTTTGAAAGAGGAGGAGAATATGAGCTGGACTTATCTTGGGCTGATCGTGGGAGTATGGATGATCCTTTCCATCGGGATCGGCTTTTACAGAGGTTTTATAAAAGAAGCCGTATCCATGGCTTTCCTGGTACTTTCATTTGCAGTTGTCTGGTTTGTCAATCCGACGGTCAGCAGCTTCATCGAGAAGCACACGCCGGTTTATGAAAAGGTATATGAGACCTGCCAGGATTTTGTGCAGGATACCGCCGGAAGTGCGGTCAGCATGAACGGGGCGCAGCAGGAAGCTTTTCTGGAAAACCTGAACCTCCCGAAATTCCTTACCGATGCACTGGCAAAGAACAATACCGCCGAAATGTACAAAACCCTGGGAGTAGATAAATTCATCGATTATATCGCGGCCTATCTGGCAAGCCTGGCGGTACATATTGTGGCTTTTGCAGCTTCGTTCCTTCTTGCCGTGCTTCTGCTCAGAATATTATCCTTCGCCCTGGACCTGTTCTCCAGGCTCCCTGTCATCAGCGGGATCAACAGGCTGGCGGGAGGAGTGCTGGGCGCCGCGAAATGCCTGGTCTTTATCTGGATCGCCATGATGATCATAGCGGTTCTCTACGATTCCGGTATAGGAAAGAAAGCAATGGAACTGATCCGGAGCGACACGCTGCTGAACTTTTTGTTTAATAACAACATGCTGGCAAAATGGCTGATCAGCCTCACAAAGATGTAAAACAGAAATAACCAGTTACCGGGAACAGGAACACAGGGGGATCTCTGTAGCTGACGGGTGAGAGAGCTTCACCTT
>JAFOJB010000514.1 GCA_017420455.1 Blautia sp. | reverse complement strand
GATCCCGATGCCCGCAATTTCCTCCGGCTTTATGCTTCCTTTCTCCAGGACAGCACGGACAGCCGTACAGACTGCGTTCCACCAGTCTTCCGGATCCTGCTCCGCCCAGCCTTCCTTTGGATAATATACGGGATAATCTGCCGCCGCGTGTGCCTTTACCGGGCCTTCCCTGTCAAAGGCCGCCACCTTGCAGGCGCTCGTCCCGATATCAATTCCCAACAAGTATTTTTTCTCCATATTTTCCTGTCCTTCACAGTTCTCCCTTATCAGTTCTCCTCAGGATCGATCCGGAATAACTGTCCCAAACTGCCTGTCTTTTTGTCCGACAGCGCACCGCCAAAAACATTTACATGGCTTATGGTTTTCCTGTCACGGATTTTCCGTATTTACTGCCGTAATATCCCGCACAGATCTTCCTTCCGCCATCTCTGTCTTCAGGCTGATGCATGCCGGAAAGTCTGTCTTTTCACTTCCGGAAAGCCTCTGCAGCATGATCCTTGCCGCCTGCTGCCCGATTTCCTCTGTCGGCTGCACAGCAATGGTCAGCCGCGGATGGCAGGCTTTGGCAAAGGTCGGATTATCAAACCCTACCAGGGAGATTTCCTCCGGGATCTTGATATTCCGCTCGTTGAGGCCGATTACGGCACCCACCGTCATATCATAGTTGGAGGCAAATAAGGCTGTCATATGAACGTTCCGGTCCAGAAGCTCCTCTGTTCCCCTGGCGCCGCCCCGTATGGTATAATCCCCATGGCAGATCAGCGCCTCCTGTACTGGCACACCGGCAGCCTTGTGGGCTCTGGCATAGCCCTTCAGCCGCTCCTGGGATGTATAGACATCTCTGGGTCCTCCAAGGAAACCGATATTCTTATGACCGTTCCGGAGAAGAAGACTTACCGCCCGGAAAGCGGCATCTTCGTTATCCACCAGAATGGTGTCGCACTTTATCCCCCGCACCTTCCTGTCAATGAGGACAATGGGTTTCCCGGTCTTCTGGAACCGCTGCAGGTTTCTGCCGGAAATATCCACCGGCATATTGATCAGACCGTCCACCCTCTTGCGGACCAGGAATTCCATGGCATCCCTTTCGATCGCCGGGTCCGTGCGGCAGTCGCAGATGATGGTTGCGTAGCCATGCTGGCGCAGTACATCTTCCATCCCCATGATGATCTCCGCGCTGAAGATATTGTTCAGCTCCGGGATGACCACCCCGATGGTATGGGTTTCGTTGGTTTTCAGGCCTCTGGCGACTTCATTCACTTCGTAGTGGAGCTTCTCAATGGCTGCTTCGATCTTGACCCTGTTTTTTTCTCTGACATTTCCCCCGTTGAAATAAGAGGAGATGGTGGCAAGCCCAAGCCCTGTCTCTTTCGCGATATCCTTCATCGTGGCCGCCATCCTTCTCCCCTCCTCAGCAATAACGGTTTTCTTTTTCCCGGGTCCGCGATGCCTTACTCTGCTTTATGGTCGCACCCGCAGACGATCATTCTGGCCTTTACAAGCTCTTTCACAGCCTGGATCCCTGCTTTTCCATATACCTTGGGATCGAATACCTTGTCGTCTGCCGCCAGGGTTTCCCTGACTGCCTTTGTATAGGCCGCGCGAAGCTCTGTGGCGAAGTTCACCTTGCAGATTCCTCTTCTGACGCAGTCTGAAACATCCTCATCCGTCAGGCCGGAGGCTCCGTGGAGAACCAGCGGGATATCCACTACCTTGCGGATTTCGGAGAGACGTTCTTTGTCCAGCACCGGTGTTCCGACGTAGAAGCCGTGCGCCGTGCCGATGGCCACCGCCAGGGAGGTAACGCCTGTTCGCTCAACAAATTCCCTGGCCTGCATGGGGTCCGTGTTTGTATCTGCCACTGCCACCAGATCGTCTTCCTTGCCGCCGACCTTTCCAAGCTCTGCTTCGCAGGGGATGTTCATGGCTGCCGCCACATCCGCCACCTTTTTGCTGACCTCTACATTTCCTTCAAACTCCAGCTTGGAGCCATCGATCATGACAGAGGTATAGCCGGCCTGGATAGCCTGCATGGCCAGTTCGAAGCTGCTGCCGTGATCCAGATGCAGGCAGACCGGAACGGAAGCTTTTTTTGCCTCGGCTGCCACGATACCTGCGTAGGTATCCAGTGTACCGTATTTGATGGTGGAAGGTGTTGTCTGGATCATGACCGGCGCCTTCAGCTCCTCCGCTGCCTGGATGATCGCTTTTACCATTTCCATATTCTCTGCATTAAATGCCCCTACTGCGTATCCTCTCTTCTGGGCGTCCAGAAGCATCTCCTTTGATGTTACAAGCGGCATATCTTCGTCCTCCTTTATTCGAAACCGAAACGTTTCTGTTTTCATTATCATATAACAGAATGAGGCTTTC
>JAFOJB010000513.1 GCA_017420455.1 Blautia sp. | reverse complement strand
TTGTGTCCGTCAAACTCCGGTCCATCCACGCAGGCGAACTTCACTTCACCGCCTACCATAAGACGACAGGCACCGCACATACCGGTACCGTCCACCATGATGGGGTTCATGCTGACGATGGTGGGGATTCCGAGCTCTTTGGTAAGGAGGCACACGAACTTCATCATGATCATGGGTCCGATGGCGATGCAGACGTCATACTGTTTGCCCTGGTTCTGGACCAGATCCCGGAGGACGTCTGTTCCCATTCCCTTGCGAACGTAGGAGCCATCGTCCGTGGTGAGGTAAAGGTTGCTGACAGCCTTCATCTCCTCCTCGAGGATGATCAGGTCCTTTGTTCTGGCGCCGATGATGCAGTCCGGGGTTACGCCATGCTGATGAAGCCATTTCAGCTGAGGATACACAGGCGCGGTACCGACGCCGCCGCCTACGAATACGATCTTTTTCTTCTTCAGCTCTTCCGGATCCTCTTTGGTCAGCTCCGAAGGCTGTCCCAGCGGGCCGACGAAATCCTGGAAGGAATCTCCGGCCTTCAGGCTCTTCATTTTCAGGGTAGACGCACCGATGGGCTGGAACACGATGGTGATGGTGCCTTTTTCCGCATCATAATCGCAGATAGTCAAAGGGATTCTTTCGCTGACCTCATCCAGCTTTACAATAACGAACTGGCCGGGAAGGCAGTGCTTTGCCACACGGGGAGCTTCCACTTCCATCAGAAAGATGTTGGCAGCCAGTTCTTCCGATCTAAGTATCTTGTACATAGTATCCTCCTGCTGTTGTATGTTTTACGACCGGCCTGCTTCTCCGCGATCCCGGTACAGCGCAGGGTTTTCCGCGGCAGCTGCTCAGGCAGATGACAGGGCCGACATATGCCGCGTCGAAATTATCCATCCGAAAGCAGATTCGCGCGACGGCATATTTTTTATCATTTCTTATAATAACACAAAAAATCCAATGCGCAAGAAAAAATCGTGCTCCTTTTTGCACTGGAACAGATACTTGTTACTGTTCAGCAGTACTTTCTCAATTTCAGATTCTCTCTGTAAGCTTTCCCGTTTCCCGGGCATAGGCGAGGAGGCCGTTCAGGCGTTCATTTGTGCTTCCCAGCACAATGCCTGCGTTCCAGACGTATTCACAGCGGCCGATCACTTCTTTCGCCCTCCTGATACTCTCTTCGCTCACATTTTCGTGGGGCTTCTCCTGTACAATTTCCATGGCCAGCAGCCGGGCCACCTGATAATCGATCTCGCCGGGATACAATATGCCGGCGGCGAAGGGAATCCCCTGCTTCTGGAGCAGCCGGTAAACATTGACGCCGTTTCCGTCTGTGGAGAGGACGAAGACCCGGATCTCTCCCTCCGGGCGGGGCAGCTCCAGGCTTCCCATGCAGGGATCGAAATACCCTTTCTCGATGCCGTAGAGCTCCCGGATGGCATCTTCCTCGAAGATTTCCTCCGGAGTGCCATAGCGGGCAATGTGGTCGCCCTTCACGCAGATGATCTTGTCGGAGATTTTCTGGGCAAGGTCGATCTCGTGCAGGGACATTACCACCGTGATGTTTTTCTCCTTCGCCATGCCCCGCAGAATGGAAAGCAGTTCCAGCTTGTGGCGGATGTCCAGGAAGGAGGTAGGCTCGTCCAGGATGATGATCTCCGGCTCCTGGCAGATGGCCCGGGCAAGGAGGACTCTCTGCCGCTGGCCGTCGCTGATGGCGTTGAAATCCCGGTTTCCCAGCTCCTGGGCGTGAACGGCTTCCATGGCGCTGTCTACCTTTTCTTCATCCTCCCGGGTAAGCATGCCCAGACGGCCGGTATAGGGATACCGCCCCGTAGCCACGATATCGTGGCAGGTCATCAGCTCCGGCTTCATGCGTTCCGTGAGGACTACCGCCATCTTTGTGGACAGCTCCTTATGGGAAATCCTGGAAAGGTCTGCCTCTGTGATGGACACAGAGCCCCTGATGAGGCGGAGCTGTCGGGTGATGGATTTCAGGATGGTGGATTTTCCGGCTCCGTTGGGGCCGATGAGGGTCACGATCTCCCCCTCCTTGATGTCCAGGCAGATATCGGAGATCAGGGCCTTCCCCTGATATCCCACGGCCAGGTGGTCAGTGCGGAGGTAGGTTTTTGGGGTGAAGCTGTTTTCGTTCATCCGCTCACCTTCCCTTCTGCCGCTTCAGCAGCATGGCAATGACGACCGGCGCGCCGAAGATGGAGGTCACGGTGCTGATGTTCAGCTCCAGCGGGGCGAAGGCCGTCCTGGCGATGAGGTCGCACATCATGCAAAAGACCGCGCCGCCAAGGAAAATCCCGGGGATCACGACCACAGGCTTCGAGGTGCCGAGTCCCTGCTTTACCAGGTGGGGCACAGCCATTCCCACGAAGGAAATCGGACCGGCAAAGGCGGTAACGCAGGCGGACAGGATGCTGGACAGCAGGATCAGCACTACCCGGAAGACCTTAATATTGACGCCGAGGCTCTGGGCGTAGGCCTCCCCCAGCTGGTAGGCGCCGATGGGCTTCGACAGGAGAAACGCCGCGACCATGGAGACACCCACGATGACGCCGGCGATGGTAATGTTGGTCCAGGTCATGCCGGAAAAGCTTCCCTGCGACCAGCCGTGGAGGTTGACGATGTCCGAGTCTTCGGCGAAGGTCACCACAAAGTCGGTGATGGCCGAGCAGATGTAGCCGATCATGATGCCGGCCACCAGAAGGGTGGCCATGTGCTGCATTTTCCTGGAAAAGATCAGGATAAAGCCGGTGGCGATGAGGGAACCGGCGAAAGCCGCGATCACCAGGGCGTAGGAGGAAACGCTGTGCAGATACTGCAGAAAAATGGTACAAATATGACGCTGATAATAATAAGGCGACATGGGTTACCAAGGCAAACGCAGATACATTTGTCACCAATGACCAAGGTAATATTATTCCGCAGGTAAGAGGCCTTGAGGCGGAAGCAACCGGAAGCAAGTACGGTCTGCTTGAAACTGTGGCACCTACAGGATACAACCTGCTTGATACACCCATCATTGTTACTCTGACAGGTACGTATGCTGAAGGTACTGATGGTGCAAAGACAGTTACGATCACAGCTGAAAATGCAGCAATGTCTAACGGCACAGTCACAG
>JAFOJB010000512.1 GCA_017420455.1 Blautia sp. | reverse complement strand
TTTTCCGAGCTGTGTATCGCCAGCCGGACGAAAGAAAAATGCGACAGGCTGGCCGAAAAGTTCCGGCCGGATACAAAGACCGTCATCACTACGGCAAAAGTGGACGCGGACAAAAAGGAAGAAGTGGTACAGCTGATCAAGGCGTACAAGCCGGATCTTGTCATGAACATCGCCCTTCCCTATCAGGATCTGACCATCATGGACGCCTGCCTGGAATGCGGCGTGAATTACATGGATACCGCCAACTATGAGCCGGAGGATACCGACGATCCCGAGTGGCGCAGAATCTACGAGGCACGCTGTAAGGAGAAGGGCTTTTCTGCCTATTTTGATTACAGCTGGCAGTGGGCTTATCGGGAGAAATTTGAAAAGGCCGGACTTACCGCGCTTCTTGGCTGCGGTTTCGATCCCGGCGTGACGCAGGCGTACTGCGCTTATGCCGCGAAGCATGAGTTCGATACCATCGATACCATCGATATTCTGGACTGCAACGGGGGCGATCACGGCTACGCCTTTGCGACCAATTTCAATCCGGAGGTCAACCTGCGGGAGGTCTCCGCACCCGGCAGTTACTGGGAGGATGGACACTGGATCGAGATCCCGGCCATGAGCATAAAGAGGGAGTACGATTTCGACCAGGTGGGAAGGAAGGACATGTACCTTCTTCATCACGAGGAAATCGAATCCCTGGCAGAGAATATCCCCGGGGTGAAGCGCATCCGCTTCTTCATGACCTTCGGACAGAGCTACCTGCAGCATATGAAATGTCTGGAAAATGTTGGAATGCTTTCCACTACTCCCATCCTGTTTGAGGGAAAGGAGATCGTTCCCATCAAATTCCTGAAAGCCCTTCTGCCGGACCCCGCTTCCCTTGGCCCCCGCACCCATGGTAAGACCAATATCGGCTGCATCTTTTCCGGGAAGAAGGATGGAAAGGAAAAGACCTGGATGATCTACAATGTCTGTGACCACCAGGAGTGCTATAAAGAGGTAGGATCCCAGGCCATCAGCTACACGACCGGCGTTCCTGCGATGTGCGGCGCGATGATGCTGCTTACCGGAAAATGGACAGAGAAGGGCGTACATACGGTGGAGGAGTTCGATCCGGATCCCTTCCTCGACGCTCTGGACAGGTATGGACTTCCGAGAAGCATTGACACAGATCCGGTGCCTGTACCATGAGGAAAAAGGATCTCCGAGCGCCCTTTGAGGGGCTGGCAGGGATCGACTGGGAAAAAAGCTTCGGGACGATTCCGACCCCCTCTTATATTCTGGATAAAAAACAGCTTCAGAAAAACGGGGAGATCCTTCTGAAACTGCAGAAGCGGACAGGCTGCCGCATTCTTCTGGCACAGAAAGCCTTTTCCTGCTATGATACCTATCCTTTGCTGTCCCGTTATGCGGCGGGAACAGAGGCCAGCGGGCTGTACGAAGCACGGCTGGGAGCCGAAAAAATGCCCGGAAAAGAGGTCCATGTGTTCTGCGGCGCATACAGGGAGGAGGAATTCCGGGAGCTTCTTCGCTTCGCGGACCATATTGTATTTAACACCCCCGGGCAGCTGAGGAAATTCGGCCCTTCTGCGAAAAGGGCCGGAAAGAGTCTGGGGCTTCGGATCAATCCGGAGTGTTCCACCCAGGAAGGCCATGACATCTATGATCCCTGCGCACCGGGAAGCCGTCTTGGCACCACCAGGGAGCTGTGGGAAGAAGAGATGACAGAGGAGCTGGCCGGGCTTCTGGATGGTCTTCATTTCCACACCCTGTGCGAACAGGACAGCGATGATCTGAAGGTCACTCTGCAGGCCTTCTGCGGGAAGTTTTCCGATGTACTGCCCCGGATGAAGTGTCTGAACATGGGCGGAGGACACCATATCACCAGGCCCGGATACCGGATGGACATTCTTGAGAAATGCATTTCTGATGTCCAGAGAGATTTCGGGCTGACCGTCTATCTGGAGCCGGGAGAAGCCTGGGCGCTGAACGCCGGATATCTTGTGACCAGAGTCCTGGATACCTTTCACAACAAGGAGACGAGGATCGCGATCCTGGACGCCAGCGCAGCCTGTCATATGCCGGATGTGCTGGAGATGCCATATCAGCCGCCGCTTTTTGGCGCCAGGGTGCCGGAGGAAGCCGATCAGGACGCGCTTCCCTTCCGGGTCCGTCTGGGAGGCCCTACCTGCCTTTCCGGAGATATCATCGGAGAATATTGTTTCCCGGAGCCGCCAGAGGAAGGAAAACTCCTCTGCTTCGGGGATATGGCGATCTATACCATCTGTAAGAACAATACCTTCAACGGAATGCCGCTTCCGCAGATCCGGCTCCTTCAGGAGGATGGAAGCCTTACGCTTCTGGCTTCCTTCGGATATGAAGATTTTCTGCAGCGGCTTGGAGGCTCCGCTCCGGATGTTTCTGAAAAAAGAAACGGTGGTATTTCTGAGATCATTAGTATATAATAAGACCCGGAGTGCGTAGATCCCTGGAATCCGTGAGCCGGGTTTTTCCGCGGACAGGAAGGTATGTCTGTGGAAAAAAGCGGTCTGCGGAAATATGATAAAAAGTTCCGGTGTAAAAAGACATCATTTCACGGAAGAGGCTTTTTGCAGCGGAGCCATAAATGGAGGAAATGGTATATGAAAGAAAAAAAGAAACTGGTTGGAATTCTGGCGGCGGGGATCCTTTCTGCGGGTCTGGCGGTGTCTGTCTTTGCGTCGGAGGCTCCTGTACGGGTCGGGGCAATGTCCGGACCTACTGCCATGGGCATGGTGAAGCTCATGGACGAGGCAGAGGCAGGAGAGACACAGAATGTGTATGAGTTTGCGGATCTGGCGACAGATGCTTCCGCATTTGCGGCGCCGCTGACAAAGGGAGAGCTGGATATCGCGGCGCTTCCTTCGAATCTGGCCTCTGTGCTTTACAATAATACGGAAGGAAAGGTTCAGGTTCTTGCTGTCAACGTACTCAGCGTCCTGAATATCGTAGAAAAAGGGGAAGAAATCTCTTCACTGGCAGATCTGGCCGGAAAGAAGCTCTATGCTACCGGGCAGGGCGCGACCCCGGAGGCGGTGCTTCGCTATCTGCTCACAGAAAACGGGGTGGATCCGGACAAGGATCTGGAGATTCACTGGTGTGCGGATACCACCGAGGCACTGGCTTATATTACGGAGGATGAAGCAGCCATTGCCATGCTGCCGCAGCCCTTTGTCACTGTGGCCATGACGAAGGCAGAGGGCCTGAAGACCGCCCTGAATCTCGGGGAAGAGTGGGAGAAGCTGGATAACGGCTGCCAGGTGGTGACGGGCGTGCTGGCTGTCCGGAAGGAATTTGCCGAGGAGCACCCCGAGGAGCTGAAAACCTTTGTCCAGGAGTACAGGGATTCCGCAGCTTACGCTATGGAGGATATCCAGGGAACAGCAGCTCTGATCGAGAAATACGGGATCCTTCCCAAGGCAGCTCTGGCAGAGAAGGCTCTTCCGAACTGCGGAGTCACCTGCCTGATGGGAGAGGAAATGAAGGAAACCCTTTCCGGCTATCTGGAGATCCTGAATGGATCAAATCCGCAGATGATCGGTGGAAGCCTGCCGGGCGAGGACTTTTATCTTTTCGTCGAAGAGTGATCCTGATGAGAAATCAGCAGGATGAAAAGCCGCTGCAGTTCACGGCTTCACCGGCCGGGGATGCAGCGGAAATCAGCCGGACGGACGGAACCGGAATCTGTGATGCAGATGCAGAGGCTTGGCCGGCATCCGTCCGGCTGCCGATATGAGTTTCCGGTCCTTCGTGGAGTTTTTGAGATGAGAGAGATTTTGAAGAGAATGAGCGCTGTTTTTGCAGTGCTCATTCTTTGGCAGATGGCGGCGTTTTTTGTGAAAAGCAGTATTCTGCTGTGCGGTCCCCTGGATGTACTGAAGAGACTCTGCACCATATGGAAGGAGCCCTATTTTGCCGCGGCCATTTTCTTTACCCTTCGAAGGGTGGCAGAAGGCTTTTTCCTGGGGCTTCTTCTGGGAGCCATTCTTGCGTTTCTGGCCGGGAAATGGTCTCCCGTAAGGATATTCTTATGGCCTTTGATGGCTGCGGTAAAGGCAGTCCCTGTCGCCGCCATCGTGGTGATCTGTCTGATCTGGCTGTCCGGCAGGAATCTTTCGGTATTCCTTTCCTTTCTTGTGGTATGTCCCGTGGTGTATCAGAATCTCCTGACAGGGATCGATTCCCTGGATCCCGGGATGGAGGAGGTGGCCGTGGTCTTTTGTATGACGCCGGTCCGGCGTTTCCGGTTTATCCGGCTCCCGCAGCTGTTTCCCTATTTTACGGCAGCCTGTAAGGTGACGTCGGGAATGGCATGGAAGGCGGGAATTGCCGCGGAGATCATTGCGACGCCGGCCGGCTCTATCGGAAAACAGATGTATCTGGCCAAAACCTATCTGCAGTCAGAGGACCTTCTTTCCTGGGCGGTGATCATCGTGGCACTGTCCATGATTTCGGAAAAGCTTCTGATGGGTATCCTGCGAAAGGCTTCAGAAAGGCTGGGAGGTGGATGAAAGGATGAATATCGTGATCCGGCATTTATCCAAGGCCTTTGGTGAGAAAGTCCTGTGGAAGGATCTGAACCTGGTCATTCCGGAGAAGGGCTGCAGTGTCCTGATGGGAGCTTCCGGCTGCGGAAAGACGACACTGCTCCGGATCCTGATGGGACTGGAGGAGGAAGACGAGGGGGAGATCCTGGAAAGCCAGAGGATCAGGCAGTGCAGAAAGTGCGTAGTGTTTCAGGAGGACCGGCTTTGCGAAGGAATCTCGGCTGTAGACAATGTCCTTGCGGTGCTGCCGGGGAGGACAGACAGGGAAATGATCCGCCGTGACCTGGAGAAAACAGGACTTTGCCGCCCTTTTGAGGAGCCGGTAAGGAATTACAGCGGGGGCATGAAGAGAAGAGTGGCGGTAGTAAGAGCCTGCATGGCGGAAGGAGAACTGGTCCTGATGGACGAACCTCTCAGAGGACTGGACAGGGAATCCAGGGAAAAGACCGCCGGGTATATCCGGGAAAAAACGAAGGGAAGGACGCTGATCATTACCTCCCACGACCAGGAAGACGCTGGTCTGCTGGGCGGGAAGGTGATCAGACTTGACGGCAGATCCTGACTTCCGGAAGATGCCAGGAACAAATAGCGGAGGTTAACATGAACAGAGAAAAGACAATCATACGGACAAGCATTATCGGCATCATCGCAAATGTTTTTCTTGCGGGGTTTAAAGCTCTGGTAGGGCTGGCGTCTCATTCTGTTGCGGTGGTCATGGACGCGGTGAACAATCTGAGCGACGCTCTGTCCTCCCTGATCACGATCATAGGGACGAAGCTGGCGGGAAAGGCTCCGGATAAAAAGCATCCTCTGGGATATGGAAGGATCGAGTATCTCAGCGCAAGTATCATTTCTGTGATCGTTTTATACGCAGGCGTTACCTCCTTCGTGGAATCGGTCAAAAAGATCCTGCATCCGGAAACTCCGGATTATTCGGCGGTGACTCTGCTGATCATTGCGGTAGCGGTGGGAGTAAAGATCCTGCTGGGCAGATATGTAAAGGGAGTGGGAGAGAAGGTGAATTCGGATTCTCTGGTCGCTTCCGGGAGCGACGCCATGTTTGACTCCATCATTTCTGCTTCCACCCTGGTGGCTGCCATTATTTATCTGAAAGCAGGAGTCAGCCTGGAAGCCTGGCTCGGCGCGGTTATCTCCGCAGTGATCATCAAATCCGGTGTTGAGATGCTCCGGGATACCATCAGCGAAATCCTTGGAGAGAGAGTGGACAGGGAGCTTTCTCTTTCCGTGAAGAAGTGCATTTCAGAGTTTCCGCAGGTGCAGGGGACCTATGACCTGCTTGTTCACAGCTATGGACCGGACAGGCTGGTCGGTTCCGCGCATATCGAGATCCCGGATACCATGACAGCCGATCAGATCGATGCTCTGACCCGGCAGATCAGCGCCAGGGTGATCCAGGAAACAGGCGTGATCATGACAGGCGTTTCTGTCTATTCTGTCAATACCAAAAACGATAAGGCGGCGAAGATGCTGGAAGAGATACGCCGGATCGTAATGAGCCATGAGGGGATCCTTCAGATGCACGGGTTTTACCTGGACGAAGCAGAAAAAACCGTCACCTTCGATATGATCATGGATTTTGCAGTGAAAGACAAGGAGGCACTCTACCAGACCGTTCTTCAGGAGATCAGGGCGCAATATCCCGCTTACGAGATCTGCATCGCCCAGGATGTGGATATTTCCGATTAAGGAGCGGTAAGGG
>JAFOJB010000511.1 GCA_017420455.1 Blautia sp. | reverse complement strand
TTCACATTGTACAGTGTTTGTTTTGCTTTTACAAGCATTATCACAAGCCCGACATACCTTTTCAACAACAGCGGTTACAGTTCACGGTCTCACCGGCAGGGGACTGCATATGTTTTCAAGGTGTCTGGCGTCCTGACGGACTGCGGAAGAATCTTTGTCCGCAGTCAAAGGGCTTTATGTCCTGCAGACGCGGACGAAGATTCTTCCGCAGTCAGGAGGGCCGACAGACGCCGAAAACACATCAGTCCCCGGCCGGTGAGACCGTGAACTGTAACCATTGCCTTACCTGCCGGCGTGTCATGGTATCTGTCCCCTTGTCACACGGCGCAGTTTCATGTATAATTACATAGACACCAGGGTATTTTGCGAAACACTGACACGTTCAGGAACAGAGGAGGTAATCAGATGACAAAGATCAGACCGGTACCTGGAAAAGACGGAGACAAATATATTCCTTTTGAGAAACGTACAGGTGACTCTTCCATTGTCTATTTCACCCGCGATCTCTCGGCGGAAGGCCTGAAAAAGATCTATGACAGGGTTTCTTCCGTCATAACCGGCAGAACAGGCATAAAGCTCCATACCGGCGAGGCAGAAGGCCCCAATATCCTGCCGCGGCCCTGGGTGAAGGAACTGATTTCTTCCCGGCTTCCGGATGCCGCTATCGTAGAGACAAATACTTACTATGAAGGAAGCAGATATACCACTGAAGAGCACCGGAAAACGCTGGAGATCAACGGCTGGACTTTCTGTCCGGTAGACATCACGGATTCTGAAGGCGTTACCACCTTCCCGGTCACCGGCGGAAAATGGTTCACAGAAATGCATGTAGGGAAAAGCCTTCCCGACTACGATTCCCTTCTGGTGCTTACACACTTTAAGGGGCATACCATGGGCGGGTTCGGCGGTTCCAACAAGAATATCGGGATCGGATGTGCAGACGGCCGCATCGGAAAGCGGGATATTCATTCCAGACCAGGCGGAGAGATGTGGGGTATCGCAGAAGAAGAGCTGATGGAGCGCATCTCCGAAAGCACCAAGGCAACCATTGACCATTTCGCAGGGCATATCTGCTATATCAACACCATGCGCAACATGTCGGTCTCCTGCGACTGCGAAGGAGTTGAGGCAGAGCCCGTCGTAACACCGGACGTGGGGATCCTGGCTTCCCTGGATATTCTGGCTGTGGACAATGCCTGCGTCGATTTACTGTACAGCCTCCCCGAGAACGCCGGCAGGACGCTGATCGACCGGGTGCAGACCCGACATGGCTTCCGGCAGCTCAGCTATATGAAGGAGCTGGGAATGGGGAATGACCGGTACACCCTCATCGATATCGATCACGAGGATGCAGAGATTACCGCTGCTGAGGCGGTAAAAGATGTAAAACCGGAATGGATACCGGATCAGTACAATACCTTCTGGGGACGAAACAGACACGAATAAAGCACAGGTATCATGAAAACTGTAAAGACATCATTACATAGTTACAGGAGGACTTTCTAATGCGTTGTCAGAATATTGATCAGGGCTGGCAGTTCCAGCATGGCCTTTACACCGTTTCTCCCGGTCAGATCCGGGAAAATCCGCGGGATGTGGATCTTCCCCATGACTATATGATCGAGGAGGAGGTCCGCGAGGACGCGCCGGCCAGAGGAGCGGGCGGGTTCTATACAGCGGGTGTCGCTTCCTATACAAAATTTCTCGAAATCCCTGCGGAATGGGAAGGAGAACAGGTTTATCTGAAATTTGACGGCGTCATGATGAACGCCACTGTCGAGATCAATGGATGCAAGGTCTCTCTGCAGCACAACGGATATATTCCGTTTTCGGTCAACATCGCCCCATATCTCTATTTCGGAAAATCCAACAGGGTGACCATCATCACAAACCCCAGCATGCAGCCGAATTCCCGCTGGTATTCCGGAGCCGGCATCTTCCGGAGCGTATGGCTGCTCCATATGCCGGGACTGCACATCGCAGACAACGGCATTTTCGGCTATACCAGAGAAATCGAATACAATGCGGAAGGGAAGCCCGTATGCGCGTACCTTCGCGCAGAAGTGGAGCTGCAGAATGAGACCATTGAGAACAGGATCGCTCTCGCGGAGGTTTATCTGACCCTGGAAGGGCAGGACGAAGTGCTCATCCGCCGCAGCCAGAAGGTTCAGGTGAATCCCTGCAGTAAGGAAACCGCATACATCAGCCTCACACTGGATGATCCGCTTCTCTGGGACGCTGACACGCCTGTGCTGTACCGGCTGCACGCAAAGGTTACGGATCTCGGCGTTTTCCGGACCCATCTCGTTCCTGCCGCAGAAAGTACCGTGGACGAGGATTCCGTTCTGTTCGGTATCAGGACCATCACCGCAGATGCACGGCACGGTCTTCGGATCAACGGCAGGAGTGTGAAGCTGAAAGGGGGCTGCATTCATCACGACAACGGCATGCTCGGCGCCGTCTCGCTCTACGGAGCGGAATACCGCAAGCTCTCCATCCTGAAAAGCCAGGGCTTCAACGCCATCCGGACGACGCATAATCCTC
Source organism: Blautia sp. (assembly GCA_017420455.1). GTDB lineage: Bacteria > Bacillota > Clostridia > Lachnospirales > Lachnospiraceae > Blautia_A. The sequence continues at coordinate 5,641 of JAFOJB010000511.1, read as the reverse complement.
CCTCTGCAGCCTTTGTGGAGGCCTGTGACCGTCTCGGCATGTATGTGTTCGATGAAGCCTTCGACGCCTGGGGCATCATGAAGCAGCCCGGAGACTACAACCAGTATTTTGACACAGACTGGGAAAAGGACCTGACCGCCTTCGTGAAGCGCGACCGCTGCCACCCCTCCGTCATCATCTGGTCGACCGGAAATGAAATCCCCGAACGGGGCGGTCTGAACAACGGGTACACACTGGCCGCCCGTCTTGCCGGAACCGTCCGAAGGCTGGATCCCAGCCGTCCTGTCTCCAATGGAATCTGCTCCTACTGGAGCGGTCTGGATGACGAACTGACAGCAGAAAACATGAAAAAGCTGGCGCTGGAAGCTCCCTCCGAAGATACCGTTCTTCAGAATGCCGACGCCGGCAAAAACGATACCAGCTGGGAAGAATACTCCGAAGCCTTCAGCAACGGCCTGGATATCGTCGGCTACAACTACATGGAAGATAAATATCCTCTGGATCATGAAATGTATCCGGAAAGGGTCATCCTCGGATCCGAGAACTTTCCGAAAGAGATCGGCCTCCACTGGGACATGATCGAGAATACGCCCTGGATCATCGGCGATTTCACCTGGACCGCCGTGGATTATATCGGAGAAGCCGGAATCGGGCATGGTGAATTTATGGATCCGGATGACCCGCTTCTCGCAGCCGGTCCTTTCGCTTTCATGTCCCACACCATGGCATTTCCGTCCCGTCTTGCCGACGATGCGGACGTTGACATTAACGGAACCGTCCTGCCGCAGGGCGATTACCGTTCTGTCGTCTGGGGAAGCAGCCTGACCTTCCTGTATTCCTACGATCCTGCCGCCATCGGAAAAACGGAGCTGCTCAGCAACTGGGGCTTCACAGACGTCCGGAGAAGCTGGAACTGGGAAGGATGGGAGGAAAAACCGGTCACGGTCTGTGTATTCTCCGCGGCAGATGAGGTTGAGCTCATCCTGAACGGCATTTCGGCCGGCAGATGCAAGGCAGGCGAAAGCCTGGCAGCAGGGCTTCCGAAAAGCTTCCTTTTCACGATCACCTACATTCCCGGAACGCTGGAAGCAGTCAGTTACCAGAACGGAAAAGAAGTGTCCAGGGACAGCCTGCAGACCACCGGCCCGTTGAAGGCGCTTCGTCTTCTTCCTGAAAAAACAGAACTCTCTGCGGACGGGCATGACCTTACCTATGTCCGTGCAGAGCTTGTCGACGAAAACGGCCGCGTCCTCCCGGATGCTGTTCTCACGCTCCATGCCTCCCTGACGGGATCCGGCAGACTGGCGGCATTCGGGTCAGCTGTGCCTGTCACCGCCGAAAACTATACCACCGGCACCTTTGCTTCCTACAGGGGCAGGGCGATGGCAATCATCCGGAGCGGTTATGAAGAAGGCGAATGCACACTGACCGTCTCCGCCGAAGGTCTCCCGGACGTCTCCGTCAAACTCACGATCAGGAAAATGTGAGAAGCATTGTTCAGGATATAAAAAGCAAAAAGTACAAAAGCCGGCAGTCTCAGGGAGGTGCTCATGGATCATTTAAGTCTCCGATATTTTATTACCGTCGCCGAAGAAATGAACATTTCCCGGGCCGCTGCCAGGCTCTATATTTCTCAGCAGTCTCTGTCTGAACATATACGGAAACTGGAGGAATATTATCATGCCGTTTTTTTCGAGAGGACCCCAAGACTGCAGATGACTCCACAGGGTGCCCTTATGCTGGCCTACGCGCGCAAGGTACTGTCCGCGGAACAGGATTTCCATATGCAGCTCACGGATTACCGCACAAACCGGACCCGTCTTACAGTCGGCCAGACCAGCCATATGCTGGCTTTCCTGCTTCCGGAAATATTTAAAAAATATCATACCCTCTATCCCCAGATACTCCTGTCCATCCTGACCGGAAATCATGAGTACATGGAAAATATGCTGCATCTGGGTAAATTCAATATTTATATGGGGCTGGAGGAGGGGAGTCACACGGGACGAAAGAGAGAGACGTTATACCGTGAAGAGATCTTTTTTGTCATCAGCAGAGAACTGTGCCGCATCTGTCTTGGGAATGATCTTTCTCCGTTTCTTGCAAAAAACAGAAAAGGCATTACCCTGAATGACGTAATGCCTTTTCCGATTACAATAGCGCCTTCCGGACACTCTCTCCGCAAGGTTTTTAATACCCGCCTGACCGAACTCGGCGCCATACCAAACATTGTTCTGGAAACGAACAATCAGGCAATGATGCTGCAGATCTGCAAAGCCGGTATTTCCGGCTGCTTTATTTCCAAAGACGTAATTTACCAGCAGATCATAGAAAAAACACTGCCGGATTCTATTCTGTATTTTCCGCTGATCGACCTTACGGGTCTTTCCAGTTATGAAATTGTCTATACCGAAAAGACGCTTACAGAATACGAAGTCGCGTTCATAGAATGCGCGAAAAACACGATCGCAGATCTGGTACAGAAAATGGATGAAAGTCTTCATCATGGGGGTAATTTCCAATAAAAGGAAGACCTTCATCGGTTACAGTCCACAGCCGGCGAGGCCGTGAGCTGCAACCTTTTTTTGTTTACCAGATAAGACCCGTCAGGTCCCTGATATCTTCCAGTTCATCCAGTTTCAGTACCGTTTCTATGATCTTTTCCACGCGCTCCCGGGCATATCGCTGTCCGGCATGGGCGAAGCAGTCCAGAAACTTTCTGCGGATTCTTTCTTCACCCATCGGATGGTCGTCAGACCCCAGGGCAGTATCCAGATATTCTGTGTACTCCGCCTCTCTTGTTTTTACGGTCATAGTCGTCACTTTATTCTGCTCCTTCGTAAGAGAGGGATCCACCGAGTAGGAAACCTTCTTCCCGAACTGCAGGATTTTCGGATCATGAAGCCTTTCCTGTGAAAAGCTGTCCAGATCCACATCACCGTAAACCGCTGTCGTTCCAAGAACAAAAGGCATACTGAATCTGGCGATGGCCGCCGCTTCCGGAGCATATTTCTGTACAGCCGGTTCAAAGACCATTCTGGCAATGTCCGACATGACAAGCCGGACACTTTCCACATCATCCTCTTTCAGGTGATGTTCTGTCATAATCTTCTGAAGAAGTTCTATGGACGTATGCGTTGCCCGGCAGGTCGGCCAGGGCTTCAGATCTGTTCCTTCCGCCCAGTAATAAGACCCAAGATCCTTTACGACTCTCTCCGGTGTATAATTATCCCGGGCGAACATATGATAATATCCAAGTTCACCCTCCAGCGGTTCCTCAAAGCGGGCAACGATCCCTTCTGCCGCAAGCAAAGTGGAATTGACGGCTGCCTGCGCTCCAAAGGCTTCTCTCACGGTTCTCACAACCGAAAAACGGCTTCTCCCCGCTTCGCCCGGACTGATATTCTGGCACATATTCAGGGCAATGGCGTCCCTGATCTGCTCTCTGGTATGCCCCATCAGTCTTCCGCAGCCGAATACAGCTCCCATACTGGCATGGATCGGAGGCATATTGAAGCCGTATTTCAACAGATCTTCATTCAGCCCCACATCCAGGCGCAGTCCCACCTCGCTGGCGATCAGAGAGGCAAGCATGAATTCCCTTCCACTGCATCCTCCCTTTTCTTCCGCAAGCGCCAGAAGAGCCGGAATGGACGCGGAATTGGAATGACAGGTAGCGGTCTTATGGGCATCCTCGTAATCGAGTGCATGCGTAAGAGCTCCGTTGGCCAAAGCGGCCATTCCGGGATTTACTTTTTCAGGTCTGGCAAAGAGCGTACACCTTCGCCCGGTCCCGGATCTGACTGCCATTCTGGCAAACGCCGCCGCACTCTCCGACATCCCCGTCGCTCCGATCATTACGGAGACCATATCTGCGATCGTGCGCTTCTGGACAGCCATGACCGAAGCCGGTATATCCTTCCATTCGATCTCTGTTGAAAATTCCACTAACTGATCTGTTATATTCATCTCTGCCTCTTTCCAGGTACACAATGGATCGAATTATTAATTTTCGGACAGCTTTCGGACAAGGAGCACCGTCCATTTATGCCGGTACGACCGGAAGTTCCAGGAAGGACGGATGCTGCGCATCATGGTAAACTGTCTGATGCGCGATAATTCCTTCTTTATCCACCCCGCACGGATGACCCGTGTTCATGTTCCGGTCATGCTTCGGGAAATTGCTGCTGGCGATCTCAAGACGGATCCTGTGGCCTTTCCCGAATACCATCCCTGTCGCGCTCATCTCAATATCATATTCATAAACCGCTCCCGGAATCAGCAGTTCCGGTTTATCCAGGCCGTTCTTCACATGGCCTCTTACGATCCCCTCGCACAGGGAATAGGTTTCCCCGTCCGGGAGCACATCTACAAGCTTTGCGGTAAAGTCTGTGTCCACAGCGCTTGTAGAAGCCCAGAGATGTGCCCTGATCCGGCCGATTACGGTCAGCTCGTTTTCCAGAACATCTGTCGAATACACAAGCACATCTTCTCTTTCTTCTACGACAGCCTGGCTCTGCCTCAGAGAATCTCCGGGATGGATCACAAGACCAGTCCGGGACTGCACGGGATGCATCGGATCATAATCAAATTCATCCTTCCCATTTTCCGGCATCTTTTCAGACAGGCAGCCGTCGCCGCGGACGGAATTCGCACCCTTTGAAGAAGACAGGAAATACCTGACCGGCACCGCTTCCTCCAGCGGCCAGCTGCTTCTGTAACCCCATTCTACCTTCCCCATGGTATGCAGGAAAACCGGCGGCCTTTCCATCATCCCGTTGGGTTTTCCTTTCAGCCAGTAATCAAACCAGTCGATTACCACGTCAAAAAGTGTTCGTCCATGATCCCAGAGGCCCTCGCTGGTTCCTTCGATCCCCGCATATTTTCTCCATGGTCCGATATACAGCCTGAGATTTTCCTGCACAAAGGGCGTGCCATGGTTTTTCATCGTACGGTACATATCAAATACATTCGGTGCCAGATGATCGTACCAGTTGGTGATAAAAAGAACCGGGACATTGATATTGATGATATCACATGGATTATGGATTCCGGTCCAGTGCGCGCTGTCGTCCAGATGCTCCATAAACTCATGGAAAAACAGTTCCATGTCCACCTCTTCTACATTGGCAAAGGGTACTTCCCTGAGCGGCAGCCAGTTGTACTGTTCGTCCATATTTTCCCGGATCTTCCTGAATTTTTCGTCCATTCTCTGAAAGCGTTCCGGATCCATACCGCCGCGGACGGCGGAATTATAGGCCTGTTGTATATACCAGATGGACGAACCTCCCAGCTGCAGAATCCCGTTCTTAAAAAAAGGCATTGCGCAGTCCGTACCCATGGGCACGATACAGGTAAGATGCGGAGGCCGCATGGAAGCTGTCAAAAGATGTACGAAACCGAAATTGGAAGGCCCCAGAGAACCGATCTTTCCACTGCACCATTCCTGCCTGTAGATCCATTCCACATATTCATACCCGTCTTCCGCATCCCCGATCCAGGGCTTGTACATTCCTTCCGATTTCCCCGTCCCCCGGCAGTCCTGAATCGTGAAGGCATACCCCTGCTCTACGAATTTTATCAGATAAAACCCCTTATCCGGATTTCCATCGTCCAGCTCTCCTTTTTCAAGGTTTTCCTT
>JAFOJB010000510.1 GCA_017420455.1 Blautia sp. | reverse complement strand
ATCGACCGGCAGGCTCTTAAGGAACGGATCTGAGACTGCAGAAAAACGCTGCCGGCGCCGGATTGCCGCATACGTTCATGCGGCAATTCCGCGCCGGCAGCGTTTTTTCGTTATTATTCACAGCCCTCCACAACACTCGGAATTCCCGCCCTGCGGGCTCTCCTGGCGCTTCGCGCCTGAATTCCTCATGTTGTGAAGTGACTGCTTTCGCAGTCCTGCCCGGATATGAGACCGGATTTTCCGTGCAGGCACAAAAATCCGGTCTCATATCCGGGCAGGCTGTGAATAGTAACGTTTTTCACTCATTCGCCTTCAGGCTGGATACCATGTCCACCGTTTTTATCCTGGACGAAAGGATCCGGTTGATCAGAAGTGAGAGCACTCCGGTAAATACCGCAGCGATCACAAAAGAAACCGGCTGGACATATCCGGGAAAATCGTACACATCGCTCAGGGCTTCTTTAAAGATATAATCCGTCATGAAAAATCCCAGCGGAAGTCCCACAAGAATGGAGCCTGTGCTGATCCATATATTCTGTTCGACAAAGATCCTCCGGATGCTGCTGCTCCGGAATCCCAGCACCTTCATCGTGGCAAACTGATACTGCTTCTCAGAAAGGGAAAGGATTCCCAGATTATAGATGATCACAAAGGCCAGTATCGCCGAAAGCACGATCAGCAGAATGACCAGCGTAAACATTGTATCCATCATGCTCTTCATCCCGGTTTCCATACTGGACAGGCTCTGGACCAGGGTCGTTCCCGGCAGATCCCGGATCCCGGAGAGATCTTCCTTTGTGTACAGAGTGTCTGCCTTATATTCTCTTCCAAGACTTTCATAAAAAGCCCTGCTCATATTCATCTGCTGAGACTGCGGATCCCGGTTGAACCCTGCGACAGCTGTCGTATAGGAGGTCTCCTCCCCGATCACGTGCCAGGTGATCTCGTCGCCGGGGCCGATCCCCAGATTTTCCGCCATTTTCTCTGTCACCATGACGCCGTCCTCCGGAAGCTCCATCAGATTCCGGTGATGATCGGTATACCGGAGAGCTTCTTCTGCATCGTTCACAGTGAGCTGGCTGGTGACGACTCCTGCTCCTTTCTTCTGCACCTCGACCGCCATCGTTTCACTGGTATTCTTTCCGTACAGCTTCTCCAGATCCTGCAGGGTTTTCTCTTCTATATTCTCCTCAAGAGAGATTTTCCAGTCAAAATTGCTGATGGTCTCAAACTCCCAGGTAAAATAGGAATTAATCGTATCCAGCATCCCCAGGGCGCATACGATCAGCATGGTACAGCCGATGATCCCGGCCGCGGCCATGACAGTCCGTCCCCTGTTTCTTCTGACATCCCGTATGTTCCATCTGGTCGTAACGGAAAAAACCTCTCTGCTCTTTCTGCTCTTCGCCGCCTTCCTTTTATTCACCTTTACCACAGGCCGCTCCACCCTCAGTGCCTGGGCTGCCGGTTCTTTCAGCACCTTTCTGCAGGAAATCCAGGTGATCAGCAATATAAAGGTTACCACAAGCCCCGCCATCATGAATACAATAGGCTCCAGATGCGTCGTCATCTCCGGTACTTCAAAATAGGCCGCCTCTGCTTTCAGGAAAAAACTCCCGATGGTAAGATGCCCCACGATCACCCCCAGAACAGCTCCGCCGCCGCCCAGCCACAGCCCATAGGAAAGATAATGCCAGATGATCTTTGCCTTGCGGACTCCAAGCGCTTTCAATGTACCGATCTGGGTTCTCTGCCTTCTTACGAACCGGTTCATGGTGGTTACCACGGAAAGAGCCGCGATAAACAGGAAGAGAAATGTAAAGACCACAGAATAGGTTTCCCCCTCCTCAATTTCGGAATGATATCCCGCCCAGGAAGCAGAAACCTCTCTGCCGGTAACCGCGATCACGGAATCGATCTCCTTCTCCAGCAGGGCTCTGGTTTCTGAAATCATGGAGGTATCCTCCACATCTACCAGCATCACCGGAAAGAAATGAAAATGGTCGTCCGCGATTTCGGGAAGGAAGGTCCGGATCATGCCTTCCGTGACAAGATTCGCCAGAGGAAGACCGGATCTGGCGGCGATTTCCTTCCGGATCTCTTTCAGAGCGATGTCCTCCGGGAATTCATCGATGGAAAGGTACATATAGCCATAGATCGAGTGATCCGGGAAGATCGCTGTTTCATCCTTGACCGAATATACATGATCCGGAGTATACACCAGCCCCCGGATCATTTCTGTGAGGGTGTAATCCTGGTAACGGAAGGTGATCTCATCCCCCGTCTTCAGGTTGTGCGCATCCGCCAGCATCCTGTCCAGCCAGACGCCGCTCTTTTCCCTGGAAAATTCTTCCCCTTCAAAAAGATACATGCTGGAAATACTGCTGCTTTCTATGAAATTCGTCTCCAGGGTGACATCTTCAAAGCCTTCCAGTGTCGTCGGAATGGTAAGCACCCTCTCTGCGTTCCTGACATTCGGCAGGCTCCTGACCTTTTCCAGATCCGCCACGGTAAAGGCTTCTTTGTACATCCAGAGATCCTGAAGATTGTTTTCCTCGTAATATCTGTCGCCGGAAAAACGCATTCCATCCATATAGCTGTGAACGCCGGCAAAGGCAAGCATCCCGAGAAAGACCATCAGAAAGATCACCAGGAACTGTCCTTTTTCCTGCCACAACTCTCTTTGCTGTTTTTTGCGAAGTACCTTCATTTACCATTTCACCTCGTCAATACTCATGGGCTCGGGATTATGTTCGACACTCTCGATCTTTCCGTTTTTTACCCGGATGACCGTATCTGCGATATCCGCGATCATGGAATTATGCGTTACGATGATCACTGTGTTTCCCCCTTCAAGGCAGCGGTTTTTTAAAAGCTTCAGGACTTCCGCGCCTGTGACCGAATCCAGAGCGCCGGTCGGCTCGTCGCACAGCAGGAGCGGAGAATTCTTGGCTACTGCCCTGGCAATGGACACTCTCTGCTGCTCTCCGCCGGACAGCTGTCCCGGGAACTGATCCAGATGCTCCGAAAGCCCTACCGCCTCCAGGGCTTTCCGGGGATCCACCGGATCCTTCACAATATCAGCCACCAGTTCTACGTTTTCCAGCACGGTAAGGGACGGCAGGATATTGTAAAACTGAAAGATAAAGCCTACATTCTTTGCCCGATAGTCGCTGAGCCGGTTTTCGTCATACCTGGAAATATCCTCTCCTCTCACCAGCACCTCGCCGCCTGTGGGCGTATCCATCCCGCCGATCAGATTCAGAAGTGTGGATTTTCCCGCGCCGGAAGGTCCCAGGATGACTGCCATCTGTCCCTCCTCTATGGAAAGATCTACATGATCCAGCGCCAGGAGTTCCCTTTCTCCGATCTTATAAGATTTGGTAACATTCCGAAGCTTCACAATTTCACTCATGATGATTTACCTCTTACTGTCTCTTAGTTCTTTTCTTATGTTAGATTTATCTAACTTTGATTCAGTTTAACTCTGCTAACTATTTTTGTCAATACCCATTTCTCCTCTTGAAAAAGAAAGGAACTTATGGTATTCTAATTAAAGTTAGTTGTATTTAATTCAGTGAACCATCATGATACGGATCGAGGCAGAAATAACTGTCCTGAATTACGCAGGATTTTTGTTCGGGAGTGCACAGCAAAAATCATGCGCATAGCGGGCTATGTAAATGATTTTTGCTGTGTGCTGCCGGACAGAAAGACAGGCAATTCGGGACAGTTATTTCTGGATCGATCCTAAGGAACTGTACAGAAATAACCTTTACAGATGGCTCAGGATAAATTCGTTCAGTACAGGTTATTTATGTACAGCTCCTAAGGAAAAGGGGAGGTCAGGCCTGCTGACTTCCCCTGAAAATGCGGT
>JAFOJB010000509.1 GCA_017420455.1 Blautia sp. | reverse complement strand
TTACAGTTCACTTATCCGTATGGAGAAACCGGGATAGAGGCTGACAGGAATTTCCTCTGTAAAATCATACAGCCCATATTGACGCGGGAATACATAGACGGTGGTTTTCTGCGTATCAGGATTGACGATCCAGTATTCCTTCACTCCGGCAGCCTGATAGAGCCCCAGTTTGCGATAATAATCCTGCTCTATACTGGATGGACTGACTACTTCCATGATCCAGTCCGGAGCTCCTTCGCAGCCTCTTTCGGAAAGCTTATCCGGATCACAGATCACAGATACATCCGGTTCCACATAAGTACTATCATCAGCAAAGAGACGCACTGCGAACGGAGCCGGATAAACTTCGCATTTTCCGCCGGCGGCTTCAATAAAATTCCCTATCCTCCTGCTCAGCTGAAAACTGATTCTCTGGTGGATTCTGGCCGGGGCGGCCAGCATATACAGTTCCCCGTCAATCAGCTCTGCTCTCTGACCCTCCGGAAGATTTTCTATATCCTGCATGGTACAGGCCTGTTTTTCAGGTACAGCCGTCATGTTTTCTCCTCCCGATCTCAAAAGACATCACGGGGACAGGTTCCCGAACACGCACCTGGCGTATGTCAGGGCACCTGTCCCCGTGACACACCTGTCTTCGTAACCCGACAGATCTGACAGTGTTTCAGCCGTTCTTCATTTCCTTCCGGAATTTCCTGAAATCTCCAAGAGCGTTCCAGCCGATCTTTGTGATCTTTTTAAGATCGATGGAATTCGTTCCTCCCTGGCGCGGGCGGAAGGTAATGGGACGGAAAGTCATCTTCTCTTTATAATATGCAAAATACGTCGTCATCATGATGTTAGGAAGATTATAATCCTCCGGCAGCCTCGGAAGATACTTTGCAACAACAGAGGCCTTCATCAGACGGAACGGCGCGTTGGCATCCGGAACGGTTACGCCGAAGAACCTCTTTACCAGGAAACAGACTACCTTTTCTACCATGGCGCGGTCCTTGCCGTCTCCCCGGACGACACGTTCGCCGAAGATCCCGTCATACTGCCCCCGGTCATTCCAGAACCCGTGAAACTCTGCCGGAAGGGTCTGTCCATCGGAATCTGTCTGGAAAATGTAATCGGCTCCCTGTTTAATGGCATAACCATAAAGCGCGATCACCTTCGGGCCATGAAACTTGCCGGTATCGGAAAGAACCGCGAGCTGCGGATATTCCTTCTGCAGATTGATCAGTTTTTCATGGGTAGAATCTGTACTCCCGCTGTCCGCGATGACAAGACGGGAAGAGCCGTCCTTGCCGGAAAGAAGAGGATACCATTCCTTCACCACGGTTTCGATATTGGCTTCTTCATTGTAAGCCGGCATGACGATATAAAGAATGTCAGACATTTCTATACATAACCGGGAGAACCAGCCCGGTTACCTCCTTTCTTTGAACGTTACAGTTCACGGTCTCACCGGCTGGGGACTGATGTGTTTTCGGCGTCTGTCGGCCCTCCTGACTGCAAAAGAATCTTTGTCCGCGTCTGCAGGACGTAAAGCCCTTTGACTGCGGACAAAGATTCCTCTGCAGTCCGTCAGGACGCCAGACACCCTGAAAACACATGCAGTCCCCAGCCGGAGAGACCGTGAACTGTAACCTTTGAACGACCGCCCACCCGGTATCCGGGAAAAATGTATCCCTCTCCCCGCCTGTTCTCAGGCCGGGTGGACCGGGAACCGCTGATCAATACTGGAAAATGGCGATTCCGTATGCCGGAAGCGGATAGGCAAAACTGCAGGACTTGTTGTCACACTCGATTTCCTCGGCCTTGAAGACCTTTGTGCTCTTTGTGGGAATAATTCCTTCTTCATTGAAGATCAGGCGATACTGTTTCTTTTTCAGTACGCCGACCCGGTAATCCGGTCTTTCCACAGGCGTAAAGTTTACTACCACCAGAAGATTGTTCTTTCCGGTAGCGGATTTTCTCACGAAGCTGAAGATACTTCTGTCTCCATCGTCCGCGTTGATCCACTCAAAGCCCGCGGGATCATCGTCCATACCGTACAGAGCCTGATATTTCGTGTAGGTGTGCAGAAGATCCTTCACGAAGGACTGCATGTTTTTATGGCTGTCTTCCGCCAGAAGGAACCAGTCCAGTTCTCTTTCCTCGCTCCATTCACGAAGCTGGCCGAAATCCTGTCCCATGAACAGAAGCTTTTTGCCCGGGTGACAGAACATAAAGGTATAGGCGGCCTTCAGGTTCCGGAATTTATCCGGCAGCTCGCCCGGCATCTTGTTCAGCATGGAGCATTTCAGATGTACCACCTCATCGTGGGAAAGCACCAGTACGTACTTCTCGCTGTAGGCGTACATCATGGAGAAGGTCATCTTTGTATGATTGAATTTCCGGAAATAGGGATCCAGCTTCATATACTCCAGGAAGTCGTTCATCCACCCCATATTCCATTTCAGGGAGAAGCCGAGTCCATCGTCCTCCGGTGCGCCTGTCACCCTGGGCCATGCAGTGGATTCCTCGGCGATCATTACCGCGCCATGGTTCCTTCCCAGCAGTACAGAATTCAGATGCTTGAAGAATTCGATGGCCTCCAGGTTCTTGTTGTCGCCGTACTTGTTGGCGACCCACTGGCCGTCCCGTTTTCCGTAATCCAGATACAGCATGGAAGCTACCGCATCCACCCGGAGTCCGTCTACATGGCACTCCTCCACCCAGAACAGAGCGTTTGCGATGAGGAAGTTCTTTACCTCCGGCCGGCCATAGTTATAGATCTTTGTTCCCCAGTCCGGATGCTCGCCCTGGCGGGGGTCCTCATGCTCATATACAGCAGTCCCGTCAAAGTTTGCCAGACCATGGGCATCCTTCGGGAAATGAGCCGGAACCCAGTCCAGAATGACGCCGATCTTGTTTTTGTGCAGATAATCCACCAGATACTTGAAATCCTCCGGTGTTCCATAGCGGGAGGTAGGCGCATAGTACCCGGTAACCTGGTATCCCCAGGATCCATCGAAGGGATGCTCCGCAATTCCCATCAGCTCCACATGGGTATAGCCCATGT
>JAFOJB010000508.1 GCA_017420455.1 Blautia sp. | reverse complement strand
TGTCCGGGGGCAGGAATTCTGGCGGCCTTCCCCGGGAGAGCCGTGCTTTCCTTATATGAATTTCTGGCGGAGGGGGCCGCACGTTTCCCATACGGAATCTGGATGCCCGGATGCCCTGACGGCGTCCGGATCCTGGGGTATTACGCGGCCCTGCTGCTGGGAACAGGGAGCTTTCTCTGGTGCAGGGAAAGAAGAGACAGGGAGGGGAAGAGAGCAAAGGAAGGAAAGAAGGCAGGGGAAGGGAAGAAGGCAGAGGAAGGGAAGAAGGCAGGGGAAGGGAAGAGAGCAGGTGGAGTAAAGAGAAGAGAAAGGGTGGAAAAGGGGAAAAGGAAAGAAGAATGGAAAGGGTCTGGAAAAAGATGTCCGCAGCTGATGGCAGGGTGCTGCACCGTCCTGGCTGTCCTCATCCTTTCCTGGCGTCCGTCCCACGAGCTGCTGATCACCGCCCTGGATGTGGGGCAGGGGGACAGCATCGTGATCCAGACCGGTCAGGGGGAAGCACTTCTGATCGACTGCGGCAGCAGCTCAAAAAAACTGACGGGGCAGTACCAGCTTCTTCCGTTTCTGAAAAACCAGGGAATCCGGTATCTTGACGCGGTATTCGTGTCCCATACGGACGATGACCATATCAACGGGATCCGGGAGCTTCTCACCCTGATCCGGGACCACAGGACTGCCATCAGGGTCGCAAGGCTTTATCTTCCGGAGCTTTCTTCCCCTCCTGAAAAGTGGCGGGAGCTGTACGCTCTGGCAGAGGAAGCCGGGGCAAGAGTGTATACAGCAGGGGAAGGAGACAGGTTTTCCCTGGGGGAGATCGCTCTTCGGGTCCTTTCACCGGGTGAGAGCGGCGGAGCTCAGGAAACGCTGGATATGAACGAAAACTGCCTGGTACTGGAACTTGCGTACCGGGATTTCATTGCCCTCTTCCCGGGGGATATCGGAGAAGAGACGGAGCTGCGCATCCTCCCGGAGATCAGAGACATTACCTGTCTGAAGACAGCCCACCATGGAAGCCGGTATTCTACCTGCGGTAAATTTCTGGACAAAGCCCGTCCGGAGGTCGCCGTGATCTCCTGCGCCGAAAAGAATACCTATGGACATCCGTCGCCGGAAACCATAGAACGGCTGGAAGAAGCCGGCGCCCATGTCGAATATACCATGAAAAGCGGAGCCGTCACCCTTGAGACCGACGGGAGCAGGTGGAAGGTGTACCGGTTTCTGGGGGCAGGAGAAGGCGGAAAATAACCTGCGTATCCTGCCTGCCTGTTACCTTACCCGGCCGGTGACGGCGCGGACTGTAAGTGCGCCTGTCTGGCTGCGATGCAGCATAATGAAAATTTCATTTTTCCGGAAGCACCGTTTGTATTATAATGGGTACAGAGGATTGCGGCAAAGCAGATCGGTATTTCAGACAGGAGGCAGTTGTGCCGCCTGAAGCCGGCGGCAGGCCGGCTCAGACGGAATACACGTCTAAGAGGAGGGAAAAAGATGGAGCAGCGGGATATGGAGCGGGTCATTTCACAGTTTCTGCCCGAGGGGCGGGAGGCGGAATACGCCCCCTGCGGGAACGGGCATATCAATCACACATTTCTGGTCACTGCCCGGGGGAAGGAGCGGTATATCCTCCAGAGGATCAGCGAACGGCTGACCATGGACGCGAAGGGACTCATGGAGAATATTTCCATGGTGACGGAGCATCTCCGAAGAAAGGAAGAGGATCCGCGAAAAGTCCTTACCCTCGTTCCGACGCTTTCCGGGGAAGCTTACACGGCGGATCCTTCCGGGAACTGGCGGATGTACCGGTATGTGGAACGATCCATCTGCCTTGAGAAGGCAGAAAGTACCGGGGATTTCTACGAGAGCGCCC
>JAFOJB010000047.1 GCA_017420455.1 Blautia sp. | reverse complement strand
TGGTCCACGGAGACAACAGCGGTCTGGTCCTGCCTCCCAGGATCGCTCCCGTTCAGGCAGTAGTCATCCCCATCCAGCAGAGGAAGGAAGGGGTACTGGAAAAGGCAGAGGAACTGAACAGGATCCTGAAGGAAGCCGGCATCCGCTCCAGAATGGACGATACCGACAAGAGCCCGGGCTTCAAGTTTGCCGAGCAGGAGATGCGGGGGATTCCTGTCCGGATCGAGTGCGGCCCGAAGGATATCGAGAACGGCGAGGCTGTCATCTGCCGCCGGGATACCAGGGAAAAATATGTGGTGAAATTCGAAGAGCTCGCCGGAAAGGTGCAGGAGGTTCTTTCTGCCATGCAGCAGGATATGCTGGAAAGAGCAAGAGCCCATCGGGACGCCCATACCTATACGGCAACAGATTACGAAGAATTCAAGGATATCGTGAACAATAAGCCGGGCTTTGTAAAGGCCATGTGGTGCGGCTGCCAGGAATGCGAAGACAAGATCAAGGAAGATGTACAGGCTACCTCCAGATGTATGCCTTTTGCACAGGAAACTCTTTCCGAAACCTGTGTGTGCTGCGGGAAGCCCGCGAAAAAGATGGTTTACTGGGGCAGGGCATATTAATGAACGCTGTACGGATCGAGATTCCTGAAAAGGTGAAGAGAATACTGGATACGCTGACAGCGGCCGGTTTCGAAGCCTATGTGGTGGGAGGGTGTGTAAGAGACGCCCTCCTTCAGAGAGAACCCAGTGACTGGGATGTGACCACAGACGCCTCTCCGCAGCAGGTGAAATCCCTGTTCAGCCGGACAGTGGATACCGGGATCGCCCATGGGACAGTCACCATCATGATGGGAAAGGAGGGCTTTGAGGTCACTACCTTCCGGATCGACGGGAAGTACGAGGATTCCCGGCACCCGAAGGAGGTCACCTTTACCTCTTCTCTCGAGGAGGATCTGAAAAGAAGAGATTTTACCATCAATGCCATGGCATTCAGCCCCTCCGCGGGGCTTGTGGATCTTTTCGGGGGCACTAAGGATCTGGAGGACAAGGTTGTACGATGCGTCGGGGAGGCGCACGAACGTTTTCAGGAGGACGCCCTCCGTATTCTGCGGGCAGTGCGTTTCAGCGCACAGCTTGGCTTTTCGGTGGAGGAAAAAACAGCAGAGGCCATCCGGGAGAGAGCCCGGACTCTGGAAAGGATCAGCGCGGAACGGATACAGACAGAGCTTCTGAAGATCCTTCTTTCGCCAAATCCCCGGACCATCCGGATGGCCTGGGAATACGGGATTACGAAAATCATTCTTCCGGAGTTCGACCGCTGCATGGATACGCCCCAGAATACGCCGCACCATTGCTATACAGTGGGGGAACATATCCTGCATTCTCTTTCCGAAGTGGAAAATAACAGGATCCTTCGTCTGACCATGCTTCTCCATGATATTGGAAAGCCGGTGGTCCGTACCACCGATGAAAACGGCAGGGACCATTTTAAGATGCACGGCCCTGTGGGGGAGCAGATGGCGGGCGATATCCTGCGGAGGCTGAAATTCGACAATGATACCATACGCAGCGTGACCCACCTGATCAAATGGCACGACTACCGGCCGGAGCCGGATGAAAGGCATGTCCGGAGGGCTGTCAGCAGGATCGGGGAGGAGTATTTTCCGTTATTCCTGAAGGTGCAGCGGGCGGATATTCTGGCCCAGAGTACCTGGCTGCGCGCTGAGAAGCTGGAAAGGCTGGACAGCGTGGAAAAGTGCTGGCGGGAGATCCTGGAAAAGAAGCAGTGTGTTTCCCTGAAAACGCTGGCGGTGACGGGAAAGGATCTTCAGGCAGCCGGAATCCCTTCCGGAAAGCAGATGGGAGAGATCCTTCACAGGCTCCTGGAGCAGGTCCTTGACAATCCCGGGGATAACGAAAGAGAAATACTGCTGAAGCGGGCAAAAGAAGCTTTCTTTTTAGAATAAAATATTCTATAATGGAACTATCAAAAGTATTACCTAGGGAGGTACAACCATGGATTACAAAGATCTTTACCAGCAATGGCTCACAAACCCTTACTTTGATGAAGAGACCAGGAAAGAGCTGAAGGCCATCGAAGGCGATGAGAAGGAGATCCAGGAACGTTTTTACATGGATCTTGAGTTCGGTACGGCAGGTCTGCGCGGAATCATCGGCGCCGGAACCAACCGTATGAATCCTTATGTGGTAAGAAGAGCCACCCAGGGACTGGCTAATTATATCCTGAAGGTAGGCAAGGAAGGACAGGGAGTCGCCATCGCTCATGATTCCCGTCATATGTCTCCGGAGTTCGCTCTGGAAGCAGCGCTCTGCCTGGCAGCCAACGGTATCAAGGCATATCTGTTTGAGTCCTTAAGGCCCACTCCGGAGCTTTCCTACGCGGTCCGTCATCTTGGCTGCGCCGCAGGAATCAATGTAACAGCAAGCCACAATCCTTCTGAATACAACGGCTACAAGGTGTACTGGGAGGACGGCGCCCAGATCACTCCGCCTCACGATGTGGGCATCATGGGAGAGGTAAAGGCCATTTCCGACTGGAATACCGTAAAGACCATGGGCCGTGAGGAAGCAGAAAAAGCAGGCCTTCTTACCTGGATCGGCAAGGCAGTAGACGATGATTATATGGCGGAGCTGAAGAAACAGGTCATCCATATGGACGCCATCGAAAAAGAAGGCAAAAACCTGAAGATCGTTTATACGCCGCTGCACGGTACCGGAAACATTCCCGCCAGAAGGATCCTTTCCGAACTGGGCTTCGAGAATGTGTATGTCGTGAAGGAGCAGGAGCTTCCGGATGGAGACTTCCCCACTGTCAGTTACCCGAACCCGGAAGCTGCGGAAGCTTTTGAGCTGGGCCTGAAGCTGGCGAAGGAGATCGACGCGGATCTTGTTCTGGCTACGGATCCGGATGCAGACCGCCTGGGCGTCCGTGTAAAGGACAAGAACGGCGAGTATCATGACCTTACCGGAAATATGTCCGGCTGCCTTCTGGCAAACTATGAGATCAGCCAGAGAAAGGCTGTGAACGGAGAGCTTCCGGCCGACGGCGTGCTGGTTAAGACCATTGTTACCACCAATCTGGCGGATGCCATCGCAAGAGGCTATGGCGTGGAGCTGCGGGAATGCCTGACCGGTTTCAAATATATCGGACAGCAGATCCTGAATATGGAGACCACCGGAAAGGGAACCTATCTTTTCGGCTTCGAGGAAAGCTACGGCTGCCTCATCGGCACCTATGCAAGAGATAAGGACGCCATCGTGGCGGTCATGGCTCTTTGCGAGGCGGCAGCCTACTATAAGACCCAGGGCAAGACTCTTTGGGATGCGATGATCGATATGTACGAGCAGTTCGGATATTATAAAGACGCTGTACAGTCTGTGACCATGAAGGGCATCGAGGGCCTTGCGAAGATCCAGGAGATCATGGATACCCTCCGGAAGAATCCGCCGGCAGAGTTCGAAGGAAGAAAGGTTCTTTCCTTCCGCGACTACAAGATGGACGTTATCAGGGATATCGCCACAGGAGAAGAGAAACCCACCGGGCTTCCCAAATCCAACGTCCTCTATTTCGATCTGGAGGACGATGCATGGCTCTGCGTACGTCCTTCCGGTACCGAACCCAAGGTGAAATTCTACTATGGGATCAAGGGAACCTCGCTGGCAGATGCAGACGAGAAATCCGATGCCATGGGCAAAGCGGTTCTTGCCATGGTCGACGCAATGAAATAATGCGCAGATTATTCCTGCGGTGTTACTGTCCGCAGCTCTCCACAACATTCGGAGTCCCCGCCCGGCGGGCTCTCCCGGCGCTTCGCGCCTGAATTCCTCATCTTGTGGAGTGACAGTAACCCTGCGGTACATGTTTGTCTGTGTATTCTCTTGACATTTACCAGTGTATGGTTTATAAATGTAAGTACACTTGAAAGAGCATATCAATTCAGGAGGGTCAATTATGAATAAAACAGAGTTAGTAGACGCTATGGCTGCACAGACAGAGCTTTCCAAGAAGGACGTGGAGAAGGTTCTGAAGTCTTTCATAGATGTTGTTTCCCAGGAACTGAAAAAGGGAGAGAAGGTTCAGCTGGTTGGATTCGGTACCTTTGAGGTAAGCGAGAGAGCCGCCAGAGAGGGCAGGAACCCCCAGACCGGAGAGACCATGGAGATCAAGGCTTCCAAAGCCCCGAAATTCAAAGCCGGAAAAGCCCTGAAGGATGCTGTGAACGAATAATGGAAACCGGGAGGCTGCCGCTCACTGAAGCGGCAGCCTTTTTTGCGCGATAAAGCCGTCAAACGTGCGCCGTGCTCGCACGAGCGCACACTTGACGGCGAACGGTCATCGAAAGGGCTTGCCCTGAGATGAGCGGTATCGCGGATCGGGCAGGGGAGCGCACTTCTCCCCTGTCCGATCGATAAAGCCGCCAGACGTGCGTCCTGCCTGCACAGACGCGTACTTGACGGTATTTGCGGTCAGAAGGAGATGGGGCGGAAAACCGCCTGTGTGCGCATCAGCGCTGTAGAGGAATGAGAAAATGAGATTGGATAAATATCTGAAGATTTCGAGACTGATCAAGCGTCGGACTGTCGCCAACGAAGCCTGTGACGCAGGCAGGGTGCTGGTGAATGACAAGCCGGCAAAAGCCTCCGCCCAGGTAAAGGAGGGGGATATCATCGAAATCCAGTTCGGCAGCAGGAACGTGAGGGTAGAGGTTCTGGATGTGAAAGAAACCGTCCGGAAAGAAGAAACGGAGAGCCTGTACCGGTATCTGTAATATTCCGCAGTTCACAGCCGCATCTGGGGAGGCTTCTGTGTCTGACGAAAAAAAACTTGCCATTTCGGGTTTATGGTTGTAATATTCATAATGAGGGAGCGTAGTTTCCATCTCGGAATAACCGGATCAATGGTGGGGCATTTCTCCGGTGATCAGAAGGGGTGGAAGAGAAAAATCATAAAAGAGGGGCAGTTATTTTGAAGGGGTCAGAAAAAAAGAACAGGAAGAGAGCGGGGTCCGATCATCTTGGTATGGCTGCGGTCGCTTTGGTTGTGCTGTTCCTTTTGGGGACAGTCATTATGAAAAGCCGTGAGCTGGAGGAAAGATTAGCGTATTACGTGGACAGGACCGCTTCTCTGGACGAAGAGATCCAGAGGGAGTATCAAAGGAAAACAGAGATAGCAAACCTGAAACAGTATATGACTACAGACGAATACGCGGAAGAGGTCGCCAGAAGCCGTCTGGGTCTTGTGAAGGAAAATGAGATCGTTTTTCAGGAAGCAAAGGAAACGCATTAAAGCTTTTGCCATGTTCATAGTCAGGTCTTCTGGCTTTGAAGATGGCTTTCTTTATTCCCGCGCTCAGCGGGCCGGGCGGACGGAGCTGCCTGTTCATCCGGCGATTGCAGAGAGGGCCAGATCCCCTTTACTCATTCGTCATCCGGCAACAATGTATGTCAAGAATAAGAGGTGTGAAAAATGCGGGGAGAGTCTTTTACGCTGTACAGGAGGGCGGCAGCCTTTATCGAGAAAAATGCCATGATCTCTCCGGGAGACACGGTGGTAGCGGGTGTTTCCGGCGGGGCGGATTCTATGGCTATGCTGCACATCCTGCGGGAATACCGGAAAAAGAGAGAGTTTTCTCTTTACGTCCTTCATGTCCATCACGGCATCCGCGGAGCGGAGGCGGACAGGGACTGCCGCCTGGTACAGGAGACCTGCCGCAGCTGGGGCATATCCTGCAAAGTCCGCTTTTATGATGTTCCGGCTGCTGCAAGAGAAAAGCAGCTGGGGCTGGAGGAAACGGGAAGGCTCCTCAGAAAGGAAGCCTTTCAGAGCGTATTCGAGGAGCTGCAGGTTCCTGCCGGGAAGCAGAAAAAGGCAGTTGCGCACCAGCAGGAGGATTTGGCAGAGACAGTGCTGCACAATCTGGCCAGAGGAACCGGAATCTATGGCATCGCTTCCATGCGGCCTGTATCCGGCAGTACCATCCGGCCGGTTCTTTGTCTTTCCAGAAAGGAAATAGAGGCCTATCTGGAAGCAAATAAAATCTCCTGCATCACGGACAGCACGAATCTCACGGGGGAATATACCAGAAACCGCATCCGGCATGATATTCTGCCGCTCCTCTGTCAGGAGATCAACAGCAGGGCAGTGCAGCATATTGCGTCCTGTGCCGCCATGACTGCCGAGGCGGTGGATTATATTGCAGGAAAGGGGAGAAAGCTGCTTGAGACCTGTCCTTCGAAGGAGGGAGAGATCCTGTTTACAGACCTGTTTTTTCAGGCGGAAAGGGCAGAACAGACAAGCGCTGTTCTGCAGGCGGTGGAGCTTCTCTGCGGCGGCAGAAGGGATTTCTCTTCCAGGCATGTGGAGGAACTGCTTTCCCTCTACGGCCTTCAGACAGGAAGGCGGCTTTCCCTTCCGGGGGAGCTGGCAGGATACAGGGTATATGAAGGCGTGCGGCTCTGCAGGGAAGGGCAGGCGGAGAACGGGTTCCTCGAGAAGGAACTTATGGTGCCCGGAACCGTGGCCATAGGCCAGGCGGAGGTGCAGACACGCATCTTTCCATGGGAAGGGCAAAAGATTGTCGAAAAAAAGTATACGAAATGGCTCGATTATGATAGAATAGAAGGCAGTCTTGTGATCCGGAACAGAAAAGAAGGAGATTATATGCTGATCGGGGTCCCGCCTCACAGGAAAAAACTGTCCCGCATCATGATCGACGATCATATTCCGGCAGCCGTGAGGAGTCAGGCTCTTCTGGTGGCCGAGGGGAACAGAATCCTAGTGACAGACTGGGGCAGAATGAGCGACTATTATAAAATTACAGATGAAACAGAAAAAATCATGGAAATCTGCTTTACAGGACTTTTACAGGAAGGGAAATAGTAGAAAGGAGCCCACAGAATGAGCGAAAAAGTAAGGGTAATGCTGACCGAGAAAGAGGTAGATCAGAGGATCCAGGAAGTAGCGGATATCATCAACAGGGATTACGAAGGAAAATGCATCCACATGATCTGTGTTCTGAAGGGCGGCGTTTTCTTCATGTGCGAACTGGCAAAACGGATTACCGTTCCGGTAACGCTTGACTTTATGTCTGTCTCCAGCTATGGAGATGATACGAAATCCAGCGGTGTTGTGAAGATCGTGAAGGATCTTGACCAGCCGCTGCTTGGAAGGGATGTGCTGGTGGTGGAGGACATCATCGACTCCGGAAGGACCCTGAGCTATCTCATGCAGATCCTGAAATCCAGGTCCCCGAAAAGCCTCTGCCTCTGTACATTGCTGGACAAGCCGGACAGACGCGTGACGGATGTGCATGTGGACTATACCTGTTTTGAGATCCCGGATGAGTTTGTGGTCGGCTTTGGGCTTGACTACGCCCAGAAATATCGGAACCTTCCCTACATCGGGGTGATGGAATTCACGGAGGACTAGGACACGGCATATGATTCCGGATTCTGCCTGAGAAGATGCAAAGCCTGCCGGGCTGCTGACAGTCGGCGCTGCCGCATTGTCTCCTTATGCCTTCTGGCTCAATCCTCAGGCAGCAGGGATCTGAAAGGAGTACGGAAATTTGGAAAGACAGACAGGCCGGATCGGGTTGTACGCGATCATGATCATTGCCATGATCGCAGGATATATGTATCTGAACAACCAGATCTCAACGCAAAGCAACTATTCATATGAAAAAATGGTGGAGGCCCTGAAGGAGGGGCAGATCCTGGGAGCGACCATCTCGCCCAACCGGGAGGTTCCCACCGGACGGGTGTCTGTGACATTGGATGACGGAAGTCAGAAACATTTTTATTCGAATGATGTAACCGAGGTGGAAAAGCTTCTCCGGAAGTATCATATCGAGCCCGTAGTGGAAGGAGTGCAGAGGGACAGCGTTCTCCTGACCAATATCCTTCCGGTGATCATCTCCTGCGGCTTTTTCCTCCTGCTTTTTGTGATGATGAACCGGTCCATGGCAGGCGGGAATTCGGCGAACAGCCGGATGATGAACTTCGAGAAGAGCAATGCCAGGATGGTATCGCCGGACGACCACAAGGTAACCTTTGCCAATGTGGCCGGTCTTCAGGAGGAAAAGGAGGACCTGGTGGAAGTGGTGGACTTCCTGAAAGCGCCGCAGAAATACAACGCTGTAGGCGCCAGGATTCCCAAAGGCGTCCTGCTTGTAGGGCCTCCGGGAACAGGGAAAACCCTTCTGGCGAAAGCGGTTGCAGGAGAAGCCGGCGTTCCCTTCTTCTCCATCTCCGGTTCGGATTTTGTGGAGATGTTTGTAGGCGTGGGAGCTTCGCGGGTGAGGGATCTGTTTGAAGAAGGAAAACGGCACGCTCCCTGTATTATCTTCATTGATGAGATCGATGCTGTGGCCCGCCAGAGAGGTACCGGTATGGGCGGCGGTCACGATGAGAGAGAACAGACCTTGAATCAACTCCTGGTGGAGATGGACGGGTTCGGGGTCAATGAAGGCATTATCGTCATGGCGGCCACCAACCGTGTGGATATCCTTGACCCTGCCATTCTGCGTCCGGGCCGGTTCGACCGGAAGGTTGCCGTGGGGAGGCCGGATGTCAGGGGAAGAGAGGAGATTCTTCATGTTCATGCAAAGGACAAGCCTCTGGGAGAGGATGTGGATCTGCGTCAGATCGCGCAGACTACAGCCGGCTTTACCGGGGCAGATCTGGAAAACCTGCTGAATGAGGCCGCTATTTCCGCAGCAAAGGACGACAGAGGCTATATTGTCCAGCAGGATATCAAGAATTCCTTTATCAAGGTGGGGATCGGCGCGGAGAAAAAGAGCAAGGTGATCTCCGACAAGGTAAAGAGGATCACAGCCTACCATGAGGCCGGCCATGCCATTCTGTTCCACGTGCTGCCGGATATGGAGGCTGTCTATACCATTTCCATCATTCCCACCGGACTGGGAGCCGCAGGTTATACCATGCCGCTTCCGGAGAATGACGATCTGTTCGATACCAGGGGAAAGATGCTGCAGGAGATCACTACATTGCTGGGAGGACGTGTCGCCGAGGAGCTGATCTTCGAAGACATCACTACCGGGGCGTCGAACGATATCAAGCAGGCGACAAAGGTGGCAAGGGCCATGGTCATGAAATACGGAATGTCGGATAAGATCGGGCTCGTGGCCTATGGGGACGAAGAGGACGAGGTTTTTATCGGAAGAGATCTGGCGCATACCAGAGGCTTCAGTGAGAGCGTAGCCCAGGAGATCGACGGGGAAATCCACCGGATCATCCAGGAGTGCCATGACAGTGCAAAGAAGCTGATCACGGCCCACATGGACGTGCTGCACAGCTGCGCGAGTCTCCTGATGGAAAAGGAAAAGGTTCACAGAGAAGAATTCGAGGCGTTGTTTGAGGCATAATTACCAAAAACAAAGGCAAGAATTTGTGAACTTTGTGTAGACTTTTGGGGGACGAAATGTTAATATAATAATCGTAAACCCCCAATATAATATATAGTTTTTGCTACACCCCATAAGAAGAAATACCTTCTCCAAAAAAAGCAGCCCCGCAGGAGGCTGCTTTTTTTACGATACAGGGTGTGAAAGATGGTTGTAAAACCAGACATTTTGGGATAAAATGATTCTTAGATTTGTATAGAAAGGATCTTGGATGGCGGTGGTCTGTGATGATCATGCCATCGTTTCTCATGGCGGCAGCCACAGGGACAGACCAGTCTGTATGGTCTGCAGCCGGAGGGAAGAACGATCACAGCGGAGAAAGGCAGTATGGATTCCAGAAATATAAGTGTTGCAAAGAAAATGCAGTATATATTGAATATGCGTCCGATGCTGAACAGAGGGGCGCTGTTTTCAGATGGGACGGAGAATTACCGGTCTCCTGCAGAACCTAAGCCTGGAGATACTGTTGCCATCCGGTTCCGGACTCTTCGGAATAATGTGGATGCAGTGTTCCTTGTGGTGGAGGAGAAGAAGATCGTCATGAAGGTTGCGGAAACCAGGAACGGCTTCGACTACTATGAGGCCTTCATAACGATGGGAGATTCGATCCTCCGTTATTATTTTGAGATCGTATTCGGCATGAGCTCCTGCTTTTACAACAATCACGGGGTGACGGCGGAGCATGAAGCGCGGATGGATTTTGAAATATATCCGGGATACAATACGCCGGACTGGGCGAAGGGGGCGGTCATGTACCAGATCTTTGTGGACCGCTTCTATAACGGAGATCCTTCCAATGATGTGGAGTCCTCGGAATATGCCTATATCAACGACCACACCGTAAGAGTCACAAACTGGAGTAAGATCCCGGCGGTCATGGGCGTCAGGGAGTTCTATGGCGGAGATCTGCAGGGAGTCATGGACAAGCTGGATTATCTGCAGCATCTGGGGGCCGAGGTGGTTTACCTGAATCCGGTATTTGTTTCTCCCAGCAATCATAAATACGACTGTCAGGATTATGAATATGTGGATCCGCATTTCGGCAGGATCGTGAATGACGCGGACGGGCTTCTGGGCCCGGGGGATATGGACAACACCCATGCCGCGAAATTTATCAGGAGAGTGACGGACAGGGAAAACCTGGAGGCAGGAAACCAGCTGTTCATCGAGCTGGTGGAGGAAATCCACAGGAGAGGGATGCGGATCATCCTGGACGGGGTTTTCAACCACTGCGGTTCTTTCAACAAATGGATGGACAGAGAGCGGATCTATGAAAATGAGGAGGGGTATCCGAAGGGCGCCTATGTTTCCGCGGACAGCCCCTACCGTTCCTACTTCGATTTCGAGAATCAGGACGCCTGGCCTTACAATTCCACCTACAATGGGTGGTGGGGGCATGATACCCTGCCGAAGCTGAATTATGAGTCGTCTCCGGACCTGTGCCGGGCGATCCTGGAAATCGGGAAAAAATGGGTCTCTCCTCCTTTTAATGTAGACGGGTGGCGGCTGGATGTGGCCGCGGATCTGGGGCACAGCAATGAGTTCAACCACAAATTCTGGAAGGAATTCCGGAGGGTGGTGAAGGAGGCCAATCCGGAAGCGGTGATCCTGGCCGAGCACTATGGAAATCCGGAAGGCTGGCTTCTGGGGGATGAATGGGATACGGTCATGAATTATGATGCTTTCATGGAACCCCTTACCTGGTTCCTGACAGGCATGGAGAAGCACAGCGACGAATACCGGGAGGATCTTTACGGCAACAGCGACGCCTTTATTTCCTCCATGCAGAACCATATGCGGGCGCTTCACATGTCGGCTCTGACGACGGCAATGAATGAGCTCTCCAACCACGACCATTCCCGTTTCCTTACCCGCACGAACCATACCGTGGGAAGAATTTCCTATGCCGGAGCCGCCGCGGCTTCCAACGATGTCAATCCGTCCATCATGCGGGAAGCGGTGGTGGTGCAGATGACCTGGCCCGGTTCCCCGACAGTGTACTATGGAGATGAGGCAGGGGTCTGCGGCTTTACAGACCCGGATAACCGCCGGACCTATCCCTGGGGGAAGGAAGACCAGATCATGCTCTCTTTTCACATGGCCATGATCCGGATCCATAAAAAATATCCGGTGATCAAAAAGGGCTCCCTGGTATTTCTCTGGAATGATTACCAGGGCCTGTCCTATGGAAGGTTTACAGAGAAGGAAAGGATCATCGTGATCCTGAACAACCGGGATGAAGCCAGAGAGATAGAGGTCAATGTCTGGAAGACCGGAATCAGCCGGAACCAGGATTCCATGCTGAAGAGGATCCTCCTTTCGGGAAAAGAGGGCTTCACAGAGGAGGAAGCCTGGTATGCCACAAAGGCAGGGATCCTGACTGTATTCATGCCCGAATACGGCGCCATAGTCCTGCACAGCAGGGAGCAGTGACAGAACGCAGCAGCAGAACACAATAAATGAACAGAGAAAGCAGTCTGTAACAGGGGCTGAGAAAATACGCGGCGTCCGGCCCGTTTTTCCCGGCTCCTTTTTTGTGCGGCAAAACCGGCCGCAGGCATACCTCTTCTGTGCCTCTGTGACGGAACAGTTCCGGAAAGTGCAGCCGGAAACGGAAAACAACGCCTTCTGCTGTGCAAATATAACAGGAAAAATGTCTGCCGCAACATAATAATTGAAGATATTTACCAGAAACCTATTGAAACCATCTTTTGTTTGTGCTACTATAATTCCTGTCAACTAAGTTTTACCGGCTGTTTTTTGTAAGGAGGTCTTTGTTTATGAAGAAGAAAATCGTTTCTGCTGTGTTGGCCGCTCTGGTGGCTGCTTCTCTCACGGTTCCTGCACTAGCTGCAGATGGATCGGTGTACTACCTGAATTTCAAACCGGAGGCAGATCAGGCATGGCAGGAGCTGGCTGCCGCATATACAGAGGAGACAGGAGTTCCGGTGACTGTAGTTACCGCGGCATCCGGTCAGTACGAAACCACACTTATGAGTGAAATGGCAAAATCCGATGCGCCCACCCTCTTCCAGGTAAACGGCCCGATCGGTCTCCAGAACTGGGTCGACTACTGCTATGATCTTTCCGGAAGTGAGATCGAGGCAAACCTGACATCCGATGCCTTCGAACTGAAAGCGGATGATATGGTGGCAGGTATCGCCTATGTTATCGAATCCTATGGTATTATTGCCAACAGGACCCTGCTGGAAAAAGCGGGCTACACAGTTGAAGATATCCAGAGCTTTGAGGACCTGAAGAAGGTGGCGGATGATCTTCAGGCCAGAAAAGAGGAACTGGGCATTGAAGGCGCATTTGCTTCCACCGGTATGGATGGCTCTTCCGACTGGAGATTCAAGACCCATCTGGCAAATCTTCCTGTATATTATGAATATCAGGCGGACGGCATCGATACTACCGACGCGATCAAGGGAACCTATCTGGACAACTACAAGGCGGTGTTCGATCTTTACATCACAGATTCTACCTGCGACCCGGCAGAGCTTTCCTCCAAGACCGGCGATGACGCCAGAAACGAATTCGCTACCGGAAAGGCCGTATTCTATCAGAACGGTTCCTGGGAATATGGTTCACTTTCCGAGAACTTCAAGGATGATGAACTGGCTATGCTCCCCATCTACTTTGGCGTAGATGATGCGAACGAAGGCCTCTGCACCGGAACGGAGAACTACTGGTGCGTAAACGGGGAAGCAGCGGACGAGGATATTCAGGCTACGCTTGATTTCATCAACTGGTGCGTAAGCTCCGAAAAGGGAACGGATGCCATGGCCAACGCAATGGGTTTTGTTATCCCCTTTAAAGATGCTGTAGAATCCCCCAACGTATTTGTCAAGCAGGATACGGAATATACCGCAGCCGGAAAGATTCCTGTATCCTGGAACTTCACCACTATGCCTTCCGAGGACTGGAAGAATGGCGTAGGCTCCGCGCTGACCGCATATGCTGGCGGCACCGGAGACTGGGACGGCGTGGTTTCCGCATTTGTAGATGGCTGGGCATCTGAAGCAGCATTGAATGCACAGTAAGGCGTTTATAATCGACAAGTCGCATATGCGAGGGGATGCCGATATCCCCTCGCATATTTTCTTAAGAACTGTACAGAAATAACCTTTACAGATGGCGCGGGATAAATTCGTTCAGGCAAGGCGGAGGAAGGAGTCGATGCGGGCGTCGGCGAACGACGGCGCTGCGTGCCGGCGGCACGCAGCTGGCGCATGACCGGGCCGGGAGGCGGGATCAGCGCAGCCTGGGCGGATCCAGGCGCGCCGGATGTAAAGGGTATTTATGGACAGTTGTGCGGCAGCAATGGTTTGCCGGTATAAATAAGAGGAGACAATGAATGATAGGTAAAGCTTTAAAAAAATACTGGCCGCTTTTTGTACTTCCCACCTTCGCGGCTTTTATCATCGGTTTTGTATGGCCGTTTATCTGGGGAATATACCTGTCTTTCTGCCAGTTTACTACCGTGAAAAAGGTAACCTTTGTGGGCCTTTCCAACTACAGGCAGATTTTCTCGGACAGCACCTTCGGCCATGCCTTCTGGCTCACAGTCCTTTTCGCCTTCCTTTCCAGCATCCTGATCAATCTGCTGGCTTTTGTGGTAGCGCTGGTGCTTACCAAAGGAATCAGGGGAACCAATGTGTTCCGGACGATCTTTTTCATGCCGAACCTGATCGGCGGTATCGTGCTGGGCTATATCTGGCAGACTATCCTGAATGGTCTTCTGTCCGCCTGGGGACAGCCTCTTCTGGCGCTTTCCGCAAAAAACGGATTCATCGGAATGCTTGTCCTGCTCTGCTGGCAGCAGATCGGGTATATGATGATCATCTACATCGCCGGTCTGAACAATGTTTCTCCGGACCTTCTGGAGGCCGCGGCCATCGATGGATGTACCCAGATGCAGACGCTGTTCAGGATCAAAATTCCTATGACGATGCCGTCCATCACCATATGTACCTTCCTTACCCTTACCAACGGGTTCAAGATGTTCGACCAGAACCTGTCCCTTACCGGTGGCGAGCCGGCCAAGGCTACCCAGCTCCTGGCACTGAATATCTATGATACCTTTTACGCCAGGGCAGGAAAACAGTGGAAAGGGATCGGCCAGTCCAAGGCTGTGCTCTTCTTCCTGATCGTTGTGGTGATTTCACTCGTCCAGCTCAGAATAACATCCAGGAAGGAGGTACAGGCGTAATGAAAGAACAGAAAAAAAAGGGAAACCGTGTCCTGACCATCCTTTTTGCCGTAATCTCGATCCTGTGGATCTATCCGATATTTATCATTCTTTTTAATTCTCTGAAGGATACCAACTCCATTACCACATCGGACGTTTTCAACCTTCCGGGGAAGGGGAATTTCGCGGGGACAGCGAACTATGTGGAGTCGGTCACGGGAATGAATTTCCTGAAATCCTTCTGGTACAGCCTGGTGATCTCGGTGATGTCCGTCCTGCTGATCCTGCTTTGCTGTTCCATGGCTGCGTGGTTTATCGTGAGGGTAAATAACTGGTTCACGAAGTTATTCTATTACCTTTGCATTTTCAGCATGGTGGTTCCCTTCCAGATGGTCATGTTTACCCTGGCCAATACGGCGGACAGACTGAAGCTGAACAGCCCCTACAGTATCTGTGTGATCTACCTGGGTTTTGGCGCCGGGCTTGCGGTCTTTATGTTCACTGGCTTCTGCAAGAGCGTGCCGATGGATATCGAGGAGGCGGCCATGATCGATGGCTGCTCACCGATCGGCACCTATTTCCGTGTCCTTCTGCCGATCCTGAAACCGACCATCATCTCCACGGCTATTCTGGAGGTGATGTGGGTGTGGAACGATTATCTTCTGCCCACACTGGTACTGGATATCAAGAAGTACCGCACCATTCCCATGGCGATCCAGTATTTCCGCGGCAGCTATGGTACCGTAGACATGGGCGCCATGATGGCCAGTATCATGATCGATATCATCCCTATCATCATTTTGTACCTGGTCTGCCAGAAGCATATCATAGAAGGCGTTGTGGCCGGAGCAGTGAAAGGCTGAAGCCATAAAGCGGAGCAGTAAAGACAGAACCAGAGGAAATATACAGACGGAATTTCCAGAGGGATAATACTAAAGGAAAAGAATTCAGGCAGGATCTGGCATCCTTCGCAGGCGGAGGGAGCCGGAGCTGCCTGGTTCCTCCGGCTGACCGCAGGAAGGCCAGACCGTCTTCTACGGGGGAAAACATAGTGTGCGTGTGCCGGCACATGCATCGGATTTTCAGAAAGTAAAGACCAGCACAGGACAGATTTTGTTGTCGACCGTGTTCCCGCCGATTTACAGAATCACCATCCGACGACAACGTATGTCAGTTTATTCTTGCGAATAAGAGGAGAGATGAAAATGGGGAGAGAGGGTATTTCACAGGAAAATAACCAGGAAAAGGAACGGGAGCTGTCTCTTGAAAGATATTACCTGCAGAAATATATCTATTCGGCTGATCCGGAAATCTTAAAGGAAGCGAAAGATCGCTTTTCTCCTGATCTGTGGGAGGACTGGCATATAGGAATCCTGATCGAATCGGAGCAGGGTTTTTTTGACATGCCGAAAGAAGAGATCCCGGGCCAGATCTACCAGGAGCTCCGGCGGGAATTCTTTTACCTGAACCTGAATCCCAGACAGTCTCTTCTCCTTTTTAAAGATCACAAACGGGATTACAGACTTCTGGCGGGAAACCTTTATCTTGCCCTGAAGAGAAGATATACGACCAGGCTGCATCTTGCGGTCAGCCGCGAGTTCACAGGGAGCGGGGAGCTTCCGAAGATCCTGAAGGAACTGGAAAAGCAGATGGAGGAAAAGTATTACAACATGGAAAAACATGTGTTCTACAGCGATGTGGACGAGACAGCCTC
This sequence comes from Blautia sp., assembly GCA_017420455.1. GTDB lineage: Bacteria > Bacillota > Clostridia > Lachnospirales > Lachnospiraceae > Blautia_A. Next base: position 1,142 of record JAFOJB010000047.1, on the reverse strand, counting down.
CCCGGAGCTGCAGGATTACCAGATCATACAGTGGATTTCTCAGGACATCGGAAGGAAGGATGTAGAACAGCTGGAACGGCATTTTTCCTGTCTGAAGGAAAAGTACGGGAAGAATTCCCAGTTCTCCGCGATGTATGTCAAATTCGTTTTCTCCAATGTTCTGCAGGGACTGTTCATGGAGCAGCCCTTTGCTGGCGAAAGGAGCATGGAAAAGGAAATAGACAGGCTCTATCGCTGCGGCAATATTTCCCAGATCCTTTCCATTATCGAGGAGAATATTTCCTGTTATAAGGAATTCCTTTCCAGATACGAGAAGGAATCCGAGGAGAGAGTGGAGGAGATCCACCGTAAAATAGAAAAGCGCTGTGAAAAGAGCCACAGTACAAAGAAGCTGGCAGACAAGGTGGATATGGAGCCGGGATATCTGAATTATTTCTTCCGGAGAAAGTATGGGATGAGCCTGAAGCGTTTCCTGAGGATCTGCCGCATGGAGAAGGCCTGCAGGCTCCTGAAGGAAACCGGTCTGGAGATCAGCAGGATCTGTGAGGAGACAGGCTTCATCAATGAGTCTTATTTCCGGAGCAGCTTTCTGGAATACTTCGGGATGACGCCGGAGGAGTGCAGGAAGCAGAAATAGTCTTTAAAAAATAGTCTTTATTGAAGGAAATAAATGATATTTTAAAAGAAAATGAAAAAAATAAAAAAAGCTATTGACATACAAGAATCAATGTGCTAGTATAAGCAAGCTGTCAGGGAGACAGTAAAGACAAAGCGAAGATCTGAAAAGCAGAAGAGGATAGTAAAAGGTCTGGATCAGAAGTTTTGAGAGACCGAAATCGGAGCTTCAGGGATCGAAAGCAGAGTTGAAAAAAATAAAAAAAGTTCTTGACAAAGCATTGAAGATGTGATAATCTGGATAAGCTGTCGCAAGGACAACAAGAGCAAAGAACCTTGATAACTGAACAGTGAAACACATACGATTCTCGAAAATTCTTTTATACATTCTTACGGTCGAAAGACCAGCAGTAAAGACGAGAGATAGCCAAACGGTTATCCTGACATCAAAATCTTAATGGGATCTCAAGCGAAATTCCCGCGAGAGAGAACATTTTTTCAGAGAGTTTGATCCTGGCTCAGGATGA
>JAFOJB010000046.1 GCA_017420455.1 Blautia sp. | reverse complement strand
TCCTTTCCGTTTTTCAGAATGAAAGGTATTTTGTGGTGATTTCCGCCTATGATGACGCGGCCGGCGGTCTGACTGAGGAAATCCGCGCGCAGATGGCGGAGCTTGGCCTGAAGAATCTTTCAGAGATCCAGGAAGGAGAGTCTTATCTTGGGATCATGGACGGCGGAAAAGTTGTTCTGGACATGGGATCTCATGAGAAAACGCAGGGATTCCAGGCGCTGGGAACCTATGAAAAGGGAGAGATCCGTCTTTTCAGGACTGAGACACTGGAAAAACAGGAGGAAGCAGAGACGCTGAACTGGAGCAAAGGTTTTTTCCGGGTGCTGAGCAGAGGAAAATACGCCGGAAATGCCGCTTCCATCAATATCAACGGCTGGACCTATTCCAATGTAAAGACAGGTCTGAACATCGTGATCATGAGAAAGGATACGGAAACGATCGTAAGCAAGGTCTGTTTCGATACTTCCAGGGGAGTGACCAGGACGCTTGTTTCGGAGCAGGGCCTGGCAGAGTACAATAAGAAATACAAGAAGAAATTTGGGACGATCATTGAATGATGAAACGGGAACGAAATTACGGGATCGACCTTCTGCGGCTCGTGTCCATGCTTTACGTGGTGCTGCTCCATACGCTGGGGCAGGGCGGCGTACTGGAGGGAGCCGCAAACGGAAGCGCGTCATACCGGACGGCATGGTTTCTGGAAATATGGGCGTACTGTGCCGTAGATATCTTCGCGCTGATCAGCGGTTATGTGGGATATACAGAAGAACCGAAAAGATTCAGGTACAGCAGCTGCCTGCTGCTGTGGCTCCAGGTAGTGTTTTATAATGCGGCGGTTACGGCCTTCATGCTGTATTACAGGCCGGAAGCGGTTCCGAAAGGGCAGCTTCTGAAGTGTTTTTTTCCGGTATTTACCGGACAGTACTGGTATCTGACCGCCTACGCTGCACTGGTGCTGTGCATACCGCTTATGAACCATATGCTGCGGGGAGTGGACAGAAAAACGACAGTGCTTCTGTTCTGGGTCTTTTTCCTTGTGTTCTCTGTGACAGAATCCTATGCAAAGCTGTTTGAATTCAAAAAAGGCTACAGCGCAGCCTGGGTGATCCTTCTGTATGTCATGGGAGGAATGCTGAAAAAGGCCAGGATGCTGGAAAAGATACGGATTTATCTGGCAGTCCCGGGAATCATTGTTCTTGCAGGGGCCGCCCTGTTGTGGAAACTGTCCGGAAAAGGCTTTATGATTCTGGATGTGAAGGCAGGAGCGGACTGGCTGGTATGCTACACCTCGCCCACTGTGCTGGGGGCGGCGATCCTGCATCTTGCATTGTTTGAAAAGCTTCGGCTCCGGGAGGGCCAAAGAAAGCTGATCCGCTTTCTGGCCCCCGGAGCTTTTGCGGTATATATCCTGAATTGTCAGTATTTTGTGTGGAGGCTTGTCATGAAGGAAAGGTTTGCTGCTCTTTCAGAGGCATCGCCTCTTCGCATTGCCGTGGTGAGCGTTGGTTTTTCCCTCTTGTTTGTGTTTGCAAGCGTGATGCTGGACGCCGGCCGGAGAGGGCTTTTCAGGCTTCTTCGTATCCCCTGGCTGGCTGAAAAGGCTGAGGAGCAGTGCAGGAAAAGATTTGAGAAAACGGCAGCATGACGTTTGCAGCGGCAGTCTCCCGCGGGGAGACAGTCCACCAGGCGCGTGAGCGATGCAGTAAAGACAGACAGTACGGCAGGGAATTGGAGTATGAAAATGGAAGAACAGTTGAATGTAATGCTGGAGGTTAAAAATCTGGCAGTTTCTTTTTACAATAAATCCGGAGAGATCCAGGCGGTCCGGGATGTGAGCTATCAGCTGAAAAAGGGTGAGGTCCTGGGAATCGTGGGGGAATCAGGGAGCGGAAAATCCGTGTCCAGTCACTGTATCCTGCGTCTGATCCCGGACAATGGAAAGGTCAGATCCGGAGAGATCCTGTTCGAGGGGAAGGACATCCTGAAAATGAGCCAGAAGGAGATGCAGAACCTCCGGGGAAACCGGATCTCCATGATCTTCCAGGATCCCATGACAGCACTGGATCCTCTGTTTACGGTGGAGTATCAGCTGAACGAATCTCTGAAAAAGCATACCGGTATGGGGTCAGCCGAAAGAAAAAAGCGGATGGTCGAGCTTCTGGAGCTGGTGGGGATCAATCAGCCGGAAAGAAGGCTGAAGCAGTATCCCCATGAGCTTTCCGGCGGTATGCGCCAGCGTGTCATGATTGCCATTGCCCTGTCCTGCAGTCCGAACCTGCTGATCGCGGACGAACCCACCACAGCCCTGGATGTGACGATCCAGGCGCAGATCATCGATCTTCTGAAGGAACTGAAGGAAAAGCTGGGGATGGCCATCATTTTCATCACCCACGATCTGGGCGTGGTGTCCGATATCTGTGACAGGATCATCGTCATGTACGCGGGAAAGATCGTGGAGGAAGGCACCAGCCGGGAGATCTTCTATCAGCATCGTCATCCCTATACCCAGGGACTTCTGGAGTCGGTTCCGGATATCGGGAAGGACCAGAACGAGCGTCTGAAGCCGATCAAGGGGAACCCGCCGGATATGAGCAGCGTAAAGCCAGGCTGTGCCTTCGCCCCCAGATGCAGGGAAGCCATGCGGATCTGTGTCAGGGAAGAGCCGCCGCTGATGGAGCTTTCGGAGGGCCACTGCGCCGCGTGCTGGGGTCTTTTAGGAGCTGTCGAAAAATAATTTACCTTAAGGAAGAAGATTATGGCAGATACATTGCAGAGTGCAGAGCGGGCTCCTCTTCTGGAGGTCGTGAATCTGAAGAAATATTTCAGCGTAAAAACAGGGCTGATCAGAAAGACAGACCTCAGGGCGGTGGATGATGTAAGCTTCTCCATTGCCAGAGGCGAGACCCTGGGTATCGTGGGGGAGAGCGGCTGCGGGAAAACGACTCTCGGCAGGACCGTGCTTCGGCTTACAGAGCCTACGTCAGGAGATATCCGCTATGAAGGGGAGTCCATCATCGGCAGGGATATGAAGGAATACCGGAAAAAGATGCAGATCGTTTTTCAGGACCCTTATGCTTCTCTGGATCCCCGGAAAACCGTTTCGGACATTATCGGGGAAGCGATGGATATCCAGAAAATGTATCCGGATAAGGCGGTCCGGCGGGAAAAGATCCTGGAGCTCATGAGGCTGGTAGGATTGAACGCACAGTTTTACAACCGGTTTCCCCATGAGTTTTCTGGCGGGCAGCGCCAGAGGATCGGCATCGCCAGGGCTCTGGCGGTGAATCCGGGTTTTATCGTCTGCGACGAGCCGGTTTCTGCCCTGGATGTTTCCATCCAGGCCCAGATCATCAATATGCTGGAAGATCTGCAGGCAGAAACGGGAATTACTTATCTGTTTATCGCACACGACCTGGCGGTGGTCCGGCATATCAGCACCAGGATCGGCGTGATGTATCTGGGACATATGGTAGAGCTGACGGGGAGCAGGGAGCTTTACGAGAGACCGCTCCATCCGTATACGCAGATGCTTCTGTCCGCCATTCCGGTGGCAAATCCGGACCTGTCTGCCGCAAAGAAACGCATGAAGCTGGAAGGAGAGATTCCGAGTCCTTTAAATCCGCCTTCCGGATGCCCATTCCGTACCAGATGCCCCAGAGCTTCAGCCAGGTGCAGGGAGCAGATGCCGCCTCTTACCGAGGTGGAGGCCGGCCATTCTGTTGCCTGTCACATGCTGTAAACGGATAGGAGAGAAGAAAACATGCAGACAATACAGTATATTATCAAACGGGTCATCCTGGCGCTGGTCAGTCTGTTCGCCATCGTGACCATGACTTTTTTCCTGATGAATCTTATGCCGGGCGATCCCTTCATGTCCGAGAAAGCCTCAGAGGAAAGCCGGGCGATCCTGATCGCCAAATACGGTCTGGACCAGCCGGTGTATGTACAGTACGGCAGATATCTGAAGAACCTGGCGAAGGGGGATATGGGGACCAGCTATGTGCTGCAGAAAGGCCGTGATGTCAGCCAGATCATCACGGAGTCCTTCCAGACCTCCATGAAGCTGGGAATCCGGGCGCTGATCCTGGCGGTGATCGTGGGGATCATCCTGGGATGTGTCTCGGGCCTGAATAAGGATAAGCTTCCGGACTCCATCATACGTATCGTGACATCTATCGGCATATCCATGCCGGGTTATGTCATCGCCTCGATCCTGATGCTGGTGCTGGCGGTGCGGCTCGGCATTCTTCCGGTCAGCTTCAACCGCCCCGGCGGCGCGGTGATGCCCATCATCGTGCTGGCAACCTATCCTACCTGCTATCTGGCAAGGCTCACCAGGGCCAGTATCCTGGAGGTCATGAACCAGGATTATCTGCGGACCGAGAGGGCAAAGGGAATGTCGGAGCTGGTGGTGGTGTTTGTCCACGCGCTGAAGAATTCCCTGATCCCGGTCATCACCTATCTGGGACCGCTGACCGCTTCCATCCTGACCGGAGGCTTCGTCGCGGAGAGCGTGTTCAATGTGCCCGGACTTGGACGGTATTTTGTCAGCTCCATCAGCAGCCGGGATTATACCATGATCATGGGGATCACCATTTTTTATTCTGCCCTGATCGTGTTCATGAACCTGCTCTGTGATATCCTGTACAAGATCGTGGATCCCAGGATCAAGTTTGACTGAGGTTGATGCTTATGAGAGTGAATATGTTATCTTTGCAGAATAAGGTCTCGCCGGAGGATTTTGCCCCCCTGGGAGATGATTGTTTTCAGGAAGAAGCGCTGGATACAGAGGAGATCGGCTACTGGAAAGCAAGCTGGGAGAGGCTTCGTGCAAACAGGATCGCCATGACTGCCCTGGTCTTTATCGTGATCCTGATGTTCTTCGCTTTTCTGGGACCAAAGCTTTCCCCTTATACCTACGACCAGCAGGTGCGCGGGGACGAGGCCATGTGGCCCTGCTTTAAGCATCCCTTCGGAACGGACCGGCTGGGTCGTGATATCCTGGTCCGCTGTATGATCGGTACCAGGATCTCTCTCATTGTAGGTATGGTTTCCGCCGTGATCGTTATGATCGTCGGAAGCATCTACGGCGCCATCTCCGGCCTGATCGGGGGGAAGACCGATATCATCATGATGCGCGTGGTGGACATCGTCTATTCAGTGCCTGAGATCCTGCTGATCGTCGTGATCAAGCTGATCATCAGCGAACCGCTGGATGCGCTGATAAATACCGTACCGGCATTTAAGGGCCTGCAGAAGGTAGGCTCCGGCCTGATCGCCATTTTTATTGTATATGGATGTCTTTACTGGGTGGGAATGGCCCGTATCGTCCGCGGCCAGATCCTGCAGCTGAAGAACCTGGATTTTGTCACGGCGGCCCAGGCTCTGGGATGCTCCAGGGGACGGATGATCCGGGAGCATCTGCTTCCGAACTGTATCGGCCAGCTGGTGGCTACCGCCATGCTGCAGATTCCGTCGGCCATCTTTACGGAAGCCTTCCTGAGCTATCTGGGGATCGGTGTTTCTGCTCCGCTGGCGAGCCTTGGATCCCTGACCAGTGAGTCCCTGAACGGGTTCAGCTCCTATCCCTACCGTCTGATTTTCCCTGCGGTACTCATCAGCCTGATCATCCTGTCCTTCAACCTGTTCGGCGACGGCCTCAGGGACGCGCTGGATCCCAAAATGAAAAAATAAACGCAGATCATTCATAACAGGAGATTGTCCTATGAAAATTCAGAAGATTTCTCTGGGCTACATTGAGATCCCTCTGGTAACCCCATTTAAGACGGCACTTCGCACAGTGGAAAGTATTCACGACCTGATCGTAAGGGTCGAGACAGAGAACGGAGAGGCAGGCTATGGGGAAGCTCCGCCCACAGCGGTCATCACCGGAGATACCAAAGAATCCATCGAGGCCGCTATCCGGTACTATATCGCTCCCTCCATTCTGGGAATGGATCTGGAGGATCTGGATGCGGTATTTCAGAAGATGGACAGGTCCATCGCCAGAAACACCTCGGCCAAGGCGGCTGTGGATATGGCGCTTTACGATCTCTACGCCAGGGCGAAGGGCCAGCCCCTCTTCCGCCTGCTTGGAAATAAGGAGCCGGATCAGGTGAAGACGTCTCTCATCACGGATCTCACCATCAGCGTCAACCCTGTGGCTGAGATGGTGGCGGACAGCG
>JAFOJB010000507.1 GCA_017420455.1 Blautia sp. | reverse complement strand
TCTTGCAAGAACCGTCCCCTTGTCTTGTCTTTGCTGCCTCCTGTGCAGTGTGCACAAATGAAAGAAAAAGAACTTAGGTAAAACACATAATCTCACATCTTTTAATCCTTATCGCATTTACATTTCATCTAATTTGCCCTATACTGAAAACGACGGGATGAGTGACCTTTGGAAAAATGGCCAGTCATTTTGGAAAAAACCTGTTTGCAGCTATATGGTTTAGCAGAAAGGAGATATTATGCGAAAAAGATTGTTGGCATTAGGGATCGCACTTGTCATGTCCGTTTCCGGCGCTGCCGCAGCGACGGTTTCTGCAGAGGCAGAGGTAACAAAGGGCGGCGTACTGAAGATCGGTTTTCTTGCGGATATTGTAAACATCGGATACCCGGGGCTTTCCACCTCCAGCAATGAGGTGCTGGCCCAGCAGCCGGCGGTAGAGCCCCTGTGCAAATATACAGAAACGGGAGATCTGGATCCCTGGCTGATCGAAGATTACGAGACGGACGCGGAAGCGCTCACGATGACGGTTCACTTAAAACAGGGCATCAGATTCCACGACGGCACACCCTTCAATGCCGAGGCAGTGAAGTGGAACTGGGAAACCTTTACCGCGATGGGAAGAAATGAGATCGCGGCCATTTCGTCCATCGAATGCCCCGATGAATACACCGTAGTAGCCCATCTGGATCATTGGGACAATACCATACCGGATCAGGCACTGTATCTGGGCGGCTTTATGTATTCTCCGACCTACTGCCAGGAAGTCGGCAAAGATGAGGCAAACAATCATCCCTGCGGCACCGGTCCTTTCAAGATGGTGGAATGGGACAAGGATGTGAAGCTGGTCTTTGAAGCGAACGAAGATTACTGGATCGAGGGACAGCCGTATCTGGACGGCATTGAGCTTGAATTCATGCCGCAGGCCAATACCCTTACCAGCGCTTATGAAGCAGATGAAGTATCGGTGGTTCCGATCGTTAACGGTGAAGTAAGCCAGATCCTGGCCCAGTATGGAGAAGAGAACAAGGCAAGAGAAGGCGTGTTCGGCGGATCCCTCTTCAGCATCTGCGCGTTTGGCTGTACCGACGACAGCGATCCGGTAAGCAACCTTCTGGTAAGGCAGGCCTTCTGCCATGCGGTAAACTGGGAAGAGCTGTGCGAGATCGCCGGAATGGGAACCATGTACTATACCAACCAGTGGGCAATCCCCGGAACCTGGTCCTACAATCCGGATGTTGCCGGGTATCCGTATGACGTGGAGAAGGCAAAGGAGCTTCTGGCAGAGGCCGGTTATCCGGATGGCTGCGATGTCACGCTGATCACTCTGGAAGCCAACAATACGACGGCCACCATGATCCAGCAGTATCTGGCGGAAGCCGGTATCCGCATGACCATCGAAAATATCGACCAGGCAAAACAGGATGAGATCGCCGGAATCAACGGAAACTGGGCAGGAACCATTCTTTCCGCAGGAAGAGCAGATCTGGAAACCGCTTCCATCTATGGAAGATCCTTCACCGATGAAGGCGTACGCTATGTGAACGGATTCCTGCATCCGGACGATCTGGTAGCTGCCATCAGCGGAGCCAGAACGGCTACCACGGATGAGGAGAGAGCAGAGCTTTGCAAGGCTGCCTCCAAAATGATCATCGACGACTACTGCATGATCGCTCCGATCGGAATTTCAAAAGCAACCTATTTCAAGAAAGACAATGTCCATGACGATGGATTCTGCCAGACCCATACCGTTCTCTGGACACCGAATACCTGCTGGATCGGATAATGTGATACCTGTGAGTTCTCATCCGACAGACAGCGAATAATAAATGATTCCGCTGCAAAAGACTCTTCAGCGTAATGATGTCTTTTTGCACCGGAGTCATAAAAAGTACTTCCCCGGCGCGTGTGCACCGGGGAATTTTAGAAGCCGGGGGAAGAACCGCCGGCTTCCTGGAAAGGCAGAAGATGGGAAGATATATGTTGAAGAGAGCCGGCCAGGCCCTGGTGGTCCTGGTCCTGGTCTCCATATTTGCTTATCTTTTAACCTACATGATTCCGGGAGACCCGGTGTATGCCATGCTGGGGGGAGATATCACGAAGGAACAGTACGATATCGCCTATCAGGCAATGCATCTGGACCAGCCGATCTATATACGTTATGTCAGGTGGCTGGGTGATTTTGTGAGAGGAAACTGGGGAAAGTCCTACCGCTATTCCCAGACGGTGACCTCTCTTCTGAGAGCCAGGCTTCCGGTGACCATGTATCTGGGCGTCTGGTCTATCATTGTCTCTACCCTGATCGGAATCATCCTGGGTGTCCTCTGCGGCACCCACCGCGGGCAGTTTCTGGATTCGCTCCTTATTACCTGCGCGAATTTCGGCGCAGTCATGCCGCCCTTCTGGCTTGCTGTGCTCGGGATGTACATCTTTGCCCTGAAGCTGGGAATCCTTCCGACTCACGGCTTTGTTCTTCCCACGGAGAACCTGGGGGAATCGATCCGGACGACGGTCCTTCCTCTGATCGCCCTGAGCGTGGGCAGCATCGGCGGGACCACCCGGCAGATGCGTTCGGGGATGCTGGATGTGATCCGGCAGGATTATATCCGGACGGCCCGGTCGAAGGGGCTGACGGAAAGAAGCATTACCTGGAAGCATGCCTTCCGGAACGCGGTCCTGCCCGTGGTCACTCTGACAGGAATGTGTTTCCGGAACATTGTGGCAGGGGCGATTTCCATCGAGCAGATCTTTGCCATCGGCGGTATGGGGTCGCTGATGATCAATGCGATCCTCAGCAAGGATGTGGCCGTGGTGCAGGCCTGTATCATGCTTACCGCCATCGTGGTTACGCTTTCGAATCTGCTGGTGGATATTGCCTATGGTGTCATTGATCCCCGGATCCGGGTGGAGTGAGGACAGTTTATGAAGAACGATACGGGAATAAAAGTAAAGAGATTTGTAAAAAAGCTCTTCAAACGGAAACTGGTGATCTTTGCCGCCATTCTTGTAGTGTTTTTTGTGGTGACGGCGATCTTCGCCCCGCTGCTTACACCCTATGATCCATATAAAGGCGATTTCCGGCAGATTCTGGCGAAACCAAGCCTGCAGCATCCGCTCGGCACCGATGAGACAGGAAGGGATGTGCTGACCAGGATCTTCTATGGGGCAAGGACCTCCCTGATGATCGGCGTGGTTTCCGTTCTGATCTCGGCGGTGGCCGGTGTGTGCCCGGGGCTTGTCTCCGCCTTCTACGGCGGGGCGGTGAACATTGTCATTTCGCGGCTGGTAGATGTGATGATGTCATTGCCTTCTCTGATGCTGGCGCTTGCCCTCGGCATGGT
>JAFOJB010000506.1 GCA_017420455.1 Blautia sp. | reverse complement strand
TACTTAAATGATCCGGGGGTATATGGACTGTTTCAGGACGAATGCGGGCAGCGGTATTATGTTGATAAGTCGGGCATTCTTGCTGATCTTGTCTCCCCGCCATCGAAATATCTTTGCGTCACAAGGCCCAGACGTTTCGGCAAGACAACAGTGGCCAATATGATCTGTGCGTATTTCGAAAAGAATATTGACAGCAGTACTGAATTTGACCAGCTGGAAGTTTCGGAATATCCGTGGTACCGGGAACACCTGAACCATCACAATGTGATTCATATCATGTTTAATGAAATGCCTGGTGAAGGATCCTCTTATGCCCGGTATATAGAGCGTATAACCCGTTTTCTTCTGGAAGACCTGAAGGAAGCGTATCCGGATGTCATGAGACGGGATACCGATGCCCTCTGGGATGTATTAAAACGAATCTATTCCCTGTATGAGCAGGAGAAATTCATCTTTGTTTTCGACGAATGGGATTATATTTACCACCAGACTTTTATTACAGCAGAAGAGAAGGAGGATTTTACAAAGTTTCTCAGCAACCTGCTGAAGGATAAAGCCTATGTAGAAATGGTTTATATGACCGGAATTCTGCCCATTGCCAAATATTCCAGCGGTTCGGAACTGAACATGTTTCTGGAATACTCAATGTCCACCCGGGTAAAATTCAGCCGTTACTTCGGTTTTACCGATCCCGAAGTGGATGACCTGTACCAGAGATATCTGGAAAGCGAAGAGAATCCTCAGATTACAAGAAAAGAGCTGAGACAGTGGTATGACGGATATCATACAGCCGGAGGAACCAGAATATACAATCCCCGGTCTGTGGTTGCTGCTCTCTGCAATAATGAGCTTGGAAATTACTGGACCAGCTCAGGTCCATATGATGAACTGTTCTATTACATCAGCGCAAATACGGATGCGGTAAAGGATGACATCGCCCTGATGGTGGCGGATAATACAGTTCCGGCAAATGTGCAGGAATATGCGGCTACCTCCATGGAGCTGAAGACCCGTGATGAAATCTTTTCGGCGATGGTGGTGTATGGCTTTTTGAATTATGAGAACGGATTTGTGTCAATTCCTAACAAGGAACTTATGGATAAATTCGCAGACCTGGTTCAGAAGGAACCTTCCCTGGGAAATGTCTATAAATTAACAAAGGAATCCGGACGGATGCTTGCCGCGACGAAAGCCGGAGATACCAGGATGATGGCGGAACTGCTGGAATACGCGCATAATACGCTTAGCCCCCTTCAGATGTACAATGATGAGGCGGAACTGGCTTCCATCTTACGATGGGTGTATCTGAAAGCACTGGATTTCTATCGAATAGAGAGGGAAGACAAAGCCGGAATCGGGTATGTAGACTATATTTTCTATCCGTACATCAAAACAGATGATGCGATCATTATTGAACTGAAAGTAAATCATACTGCAGATGAAGCGATTCAACAGATTAAAGACCGTCAATACGCCTTACGGTTTATGGGAAAATTCGGAGAAAAACCGGAATATACCGGAAGGATACTTGCAGTGGGAATTGCTTATTATAAAGACGACAGGAAGAAAAGGCACTGCTGTAAGGTAGAGGTATTGAGAGAGAGAATCTAAAGATTTGCGCCGTCTCTGTCAGAATGTTTCCTGAGCAGATCCGTGTATAACCTGCCGGAGGCTTACAGGGGCTGTGAAAAAAGTCATGTCCTTGACATCTGTGCTTCTGTTGGAATGTCTGAAATTCCGGCATTCCAGCAAACAGACGAGATGGGCAGGATAAGCGGCTTTTTTCACAGCTCCTTTAATTATGAGGTTAAGGCTTTCCCGCAGCTTTATTCCCCGTCAAATTTCATGTTCCAGCTGTTTCGGATATCATAGAGAAGGCGCGACAGGGCGATGCTGTCCTCGGGTGTATAGATTTCGCTTCCGGTTTTTCCTGCTGCAGCGCATCGTGTGACTTCCCGGATCTGGTATTCAAACCCATTGATGTCAAAGGGGAAGGCATATTCCTTTATGGTTTCCTGACCTTTCAAAAGCTTCATATGTACGGCATGCTGAAAATCCTCCAGGATAATGCTGCCTTCGCTTCCTTCTATACGCGCGTTCCGGTCCAGAACCTGTCCGATGGTCTGGATGGTGCGTGCTTTTATTTCGCCCGGATAGACGAGATCCAGGTCGCTGTATGCATCGGTATGAAATTCATTGAGCTTTAATGCCCGGGTGGAGAAGGATACCGGATCTGTATCTGTGATCATCCGCAGAAAACCCAGGTTGTAGATCCCGATATCCAGGAGGGCGCCTCCTCCCAGCTCTGACCTGAATTTCCTGGTCCTCCGCGCTCCCTCGGCCACAAACCCATATTGCACATAAAGTTCTCTGACCTCTCCGATCTCTCCGGCTGCGAGGATCTTCCGCAGCTCTTCATACAACGGAAGAAACCGGATCCAGAAGGCTTCCATCAGAAAAAGGCCCTTCTCTTCTGCCAGGCGGTACAGCTCCTCTGCCTGTCCGGGAGAAATGGTGAAGGGTTTTTCACAGAGTACATGTTTCCCCTCCATGAGACACAGCCTGCAGTTTTCATAGTGCAGATTGTTGGGTGTCGCGATATAGACCGCGTCCACCTCCGGCGAAGCAGCGAGTTCCTCATAGGAACCATAGATGTATTCGATCCCGTACTCCTCCGCAAAGTTCTTTGCCGATGAAAGGTTCCGGGAACCCACCGCCAGGAGACGTTCTCCCTCCTCTTTCATCTGCAGGACAGTTGATGCGAACTTCTTCGCGATGTTACCTGTGGCTAATATTCCCCATTTCATGAATCATTCTCCTCATATATACTGACTTAGGCACTGTTCACACTTTCGTCTGACCCTCTTTCATGTTGAAACCTGATCAGGTATCCGTTCTGAAAACCACCGTCAGGACATCTCTTCGCGCACTGTGCAGGCCTGAACAGCTTTCACAGCAGCCTTCACGGTCCTTGTGGCGATCACATCGCTGCCAAGGCCAAGCAGGTTCCGGATCACCACATCTCCTGCATGGATCGGCGCAATCAGGGTATATCGGTGGATTTCCTCTGCTGCTTCCCGGACGCAGCCCAGGGGGATGGGTTCTGTCAGACGAAGGCTGACCAGAGGCTCTTCCCCGCCCCGCACCGCTGCCGAGGTCGCGATGGTACGGCGCGGATCCGTCATCTCCTGAAGAGCGTATTTCTCTCCCCGGGGGCAGAGTGCTCCTTCAAACCGCCAGTCTGCCGCTTCTTTTTCTCCGGCTTTGTTCTCTGCACGGATCTCGCATCCGTTCGGGCAGATGATACAGGTAAGCGTCCTGACTCTTTCCGCCGTAGTCTGCAGCCTGTTTCCTTTTGTACATGGTTCTCTGCCGCTCACGGTCATTCCACTTCCTTTCCAAAGCCTTCATCCGGCATGATTTTCCGTATCTCCACAACGATCTCCTGTGCAGGTCTGTCTGAGTTCTCTTCGCACATCCCGTCTTCTGTTCTGTTCCTGTTCTCTGGTATGCTTTCCTGTGCTGCCCTGTTTCTGTGCCTGGAAGGACTTTCCTGTGCTGCCCTGTTTCTGTACCCGGAAGGACTTTCCTGTGCTGCCCTGTTCCTGTACTCAGAAGGGCTTTCCACTTCTGCTTCCCCACTCTTCTGTACGGCATTCAAAAACGGCTGTATCGGAAAGCGCAGCATTTCTGCGGGGACAACTCTTTTTCTGCGCTTCCTGAGGAGCACCTGGTCCGCCAATCTCACCACAATCTCTACATCCTGCATGGGACGCGTCACGCGGAAGGAAAGGAGGAACGGCTCCCGTCCGCCGGTTTTCTGCGGAACCGTGTGATGGATTCCTTCCCCGGCGCGGATGGGTATTTTCTCTTCCTGTGCATCATTCTCCTGAAGACCCGAAACAACTGCATCGGCCAGCAGCTCTGCCTCCTCCGATACATAATCTGCCAGATCATGGACATGGAGCACATTTCCGGCTGCATAGATTCCCGGGACCGAGGTCTGCAGATGTTCATCTACAACGGCGCCTTTTGTCCGGGGATCCAGTATAACCCCTGCTTCCAGAGAAAGCTCGTTTTCCGGAATAAGTCCTGCCGAAAGGATCAGGGTGTCACAGGCGATATATTGTTCCGTACCCGGGACCGGACGCAGGTGTTCATCAACCTCGGACACCGTCACCCCCTCCAGACGGCTGCTGCCGTGGATCTCTGTCACGGTATGGGAAAGGTACAGAGGAATCCCGTAATCCCTGAGGCACTGCTGCAGATTCCGCGCAAGCCCGCTGGGATATGGCTGTATTTCAAAGACCGCATGTACATGCGCGCCTTCCAGGGTCAGTCTTCTTGCCATGATCAGGCCGATATCCCCGGAGCCCAGGATGACTACTTCCCTGGCCGGCATCCGGTTATAAAGATTCATATAGGCCTGTGCGGTCCCGGCTGTAAACACGCCGGCAGGTCGTTCCCCGGGAATGGCCAGGGCTCCCTGGGTCCTCTCCCGGCAGCCCATCGCCAGGATCACAGCCTTCGTCTGAAATGTAAGAAGGCCTTTTTTCGTCACCACGGTGACGATCTTCTCCGGAGTGATCTGGTACACCGCCGCATCCGTGAGAAAGGGGATACCGTACTCCTCCAGCTTCTCTGTAAACCTTCCTGCATATTCCGGACCGCTGAGGCTTTCCCCGAATCTGGCAAGCCCGAAGCCGTCATGAATACATTGCCGCAGAATCCCTCCCAGACGTTTTTCTCTTTCCACCAGCAGGATATTTCGGATTCCCTTTTCCCAGAGCCGGAGAGCCGCCGCCAGTCCTGCCGGACCGCCGCCCACGATCAGCACATCCACATTCCGTACATTCTGCATATTCTTTTCGTTCATGAATGTGCCTCCTCTCCCGGTACCGGCTCCATGGAATTCCGTTTGTCTCCGGGCATTCTCCCGATATCCATACCTTTTCCTCTTTCAGACTCTGTATTCCCGTTCTGTGCATTCCCGGCTTCTGCCTTCTCAGTTCCATTATTCCCGGTATCTGCAATTTCCCGGACCTTTCCGAAAAAGAGAGGAGAACCGGGGCGGGAATAGAGGATTTCCTTTTCCGGAATCTTCAGCTCCTCCTCCAGCATCTGTGTCAGGCGCATCTGACAGTATCCGCCCTGGCACCGGCCCATCATGGCCCGGGTACGGACCTTCAGTCCTGTCAGCGTACGAACTCCCAGCGGGTTATGGACCGCCTGCAGAAGCTCTGCCCTGGTCACCTTCTGGCAGCGGCAGACCAACTGCCCGTAATCCGGGTTTTCTTCGATCAGTCCTGCCTGAACCTGGGGCTCCTGTTCCGCGAAACGGACGATTCCATGACGTACCGGATCGAAAGACTCATTTCCAGGAAATCTCTCCCGTTCCTGCATCATACGGATCACATGCCGGGCGATGGCCACAGAGGCCGTGAGTCCCGGAGATTCGATTCCCACAAGATTTACTGCCCTGGGAGCAATATCATCCCGGATCTCAATGCAGAAATCCTGGATCTTCCCATTCCCGTCGATCCATTTCGGAAGAATGCCCGAATAGGTCCGTATATAATCTGCTCTGGTGAAGTTCGGCCACAGATCCATGGCCGCCTTATACAGAAAATCCAGATTCTTCTGCTCCACACCGTACCAGGAAAGATTTTCCGTATCCTGAGCCGTTGGTCCCAGAAGCACATTCCCATCCGTGGTTATGGTCACATGAATTCCCATGTAGGTATTGGAAGGTACCGTATAGATCGGCATGGGAAGATCCTTTCCCAGCCGGTTATCCAGCAGAATATAATCATCCTTGGAGCCGATGACACGATGTCCCCTGATGCCCAGCATTTCGGAGATCTTCGCGCAGTTCAGCCCCGCGCTGTTGATCACCCAGCGTGTCCGGAAGGTTTCCCGGGAGGTTTCTACAAGATAACCCTCCTCCGTCTGCCGGATCCCGGTCACCTCGCGTTCCAGAAAATACCTGGCCCCGTTCTGCACCGCGTTTTCCGCCAGAGCGATGGTCATCTGAAAAGGGTCCAGAATCCCGCTGTTCCCGGAGAGCATGGCAAACTTTCCGATGACGCCGGGAATCAGCCGGTGAAGCTCTTCCTCATCGATCATCCGCATATTTGACGCGCCGTTTTTCTCTCCCTGGGCAATGACCTCCAGAAGCCGCTCATAATCCTCCCTGGTATTTCCCACCAGTACCTTCCCGCAGCGCCGGAAGGGAAAATCCAGCTCTTTCGAGAGACTGTCCATCATCCGGTTTCCTTCTACGCAGAGTTTCGCCTTTAAAGAGCCGGTATCATAGGCAAAGCCGCCATGACAGACACCGGTGTTCCGTCCGCTGGTCTCCATACAGACATCCGGATTTTTCTCCAGCACACCAAGGCGAAGACGGTAACGGCACAGCTCCCTGGCAATGGCGCTTCCCACCACCCCTCCGCCGATGACCAGCACATCGAACCTCTCCAGGGACAGCTGCTCTTTGTTCTGTGATGCTTCCTGAACTCCCATATTTCAAATCCTCATAAAATGCCTTCTGTGTTTCCTGCATTCATCATACCAAATCCGGGATTTCCTGAAAAGAATTTTATGCATAGTTTCTTAGTTACAGTCCCCAGCCGGTGAGACCGTGAACTGTAACGTTTCTTACGCCTGCACAGATCCTGACCTGACTCTTGACAGATATGACATGCTGAGATAGATTAATAGGTAGCTGATTCCGGAACTTGTATCCCGGAAAAAGGGAAAAGCTGCTGACATTCATGCCGGATCCGATCCTGAAAAACCACACACCATCAGAGAAGGAATCGTCAACCGGACAGAAAGGAAAGAGACAAAATGACAAAAGAAAACATGCTCGGTACCAGACCGATTCCCAGACTGCTTCTGCAGTTCGGGCTTCCTTCGGTCATCTCCATGCTTGTAAACTCCATTTATAATCTGGTCGACCAGATCTTCATCGGCCAGCGGGTGGGTTATCTGGGAAATGCAGCCACCAATGTTACCTTTCCCTTTGTTACCACCTGTCTTGCCATCTCTCTGATGATCTCCGTAGGTACGGCAGCCAACGTGGGGCTGAATCTTGGGCGAAAGGATCAGGAAAGGGCGGACCGTACACTGGGCAACGGTTTCTGCCTGGCCATCATCGCAGGTATTGTTCTGCTGATCATCGGACAGATTTTCCTGGTTCCGCTTTTAAAGATCTTCGGCGCCACGGAGCTGGTCCTTCCCTACGCCATAGACTACGCCAGGATCTACATCATCGGCATCCCCTTCGTTTCCATCGGGATCATGCTGAATGACGAGATCCGTGCGGACGGCAGTCCTTCCTATACCATGCGAAGCATGCTTATCGGCGCAGTGATCAATATTGTCTTTGACTACATTTTTGTATTCCCGCTGAATATGGGCGTACAGGGCGCTGCCATCGCGACCATCATGGGACAGTTTGTCACCATGATCCTGGGCTTTGTGTATCTGCCCAGGATGAAAACCCTGCATTTTGAGAAGAAAAATGTGAAACTGGAGCCCGTGATCGTAAAGGATATCCTGCTGCTGGGTCTTTCTTCCTTCATCACCCAGATCGCCATGCTGTTCATGCAGATCGTCCTGAACCGGCAGGCTGTCAAATACGGGGCTCTGTCCAAATATGGGGCGGAAATCCCTCTGACGGTCTTCGGTATTGTCATGAAGGTGAACCAGATCATGACCTCTATCATCCTGGGCATCACCACCGGTTCGCAGCCGGTATTCAGCTACAATTACGGCGCCAGAAAATACACCCGGGTCCGGGATCTGGTAAAAGCCCTTATCCTTACTACCTCTGTGATCGGCGCCATTGGCACGGTCTGCCTGCAGCTCTTTCCGCAGCAGATCATTTCCATCTTCGGCCAGGAGAATGAGTTATATAATGAATTCGCGGTCATGGCCATACGGAACATGACCTTCCTGATCTTTATCCTGGGCGTGCAGATGACGGCCAGCGTATATTTCCAGGCGGTGGGAAAGCCAAGAGGCTCTGTCCTCATCTCTCTTTCCCGGCAGATCCTCTTTATGATCCCGCTGCTGTTTATCCTTCCGCTGTTTCTGGGCGTAAAGGGCGTTATGTTTTCCTTCCCCGGTGCAGATATCGCGTCTGTTATCCTGTGCAGCATTCTTTTGTTCCGGGAGCTGAAGGACCTTAACCAGAAGATCGCGTCCGGCGAAGGAGCGTAACTATGTAAACGATTTTTGCTGTGTACTATCGGGCAAAAAGACAAGCAATTCAGGACAGTTATTTCTGGAACGATCCTAAGGTATCTTGAAACATTACAGGGCTGTGAAAAAAGGCAGTTTTCCCTTCCTTTTTCACAGCCCTGTTTTTATTTTTCCGATTATCCGTCCATCATGAAGCGTTCGTCCGTTTCAGTCCTGCACAGAAAATCTCCCGCGGCTCCTCTGCCGCTTCCTTCATCGCAGCTGCAGCAGGCCTCTTCAGACTGGCAGCACGCCTCATCGGATTTCCAGCCTGCCTCTTCAGATCCGCAGTCCGCTTCCCCGGATTTCCAGCCTGCTTCTTCAGATCTGCCGTCAGCTTCCCGGATTTTCAGCCTGCTTCTTCAGATCCGCGGCACGCCTCATCAGATCTCCAGCGCGATCTCCATCATCCTGTGGAAACTGGTCTGACGGGCTTCGGCGTCGATCGCCTCGTGTTTGAAAATATGATCCGAGATGGTCAGGATCCCGAGAGCCTGCTTCTTTGCCCTGGCAGCATTCATATAGAGAGCCGCGCACTCCATCTCGCAGCACAGAACGCCCATCTTTCTCCACGCTTCCGAGACATTGGGGTTGTCACTGTAGAATACATCCGAGGATACCACGTTGCCTACGTGAACCGGAGTCCCAAGGCTCTTTGCGGCTTCCACTGCCCTGGCGAGCAGCTCATAACTGGCGATGGGGGCGTAGGTTCCCGGCAGGCAGTACTGGCTGGCAAAGTTGGAATCCGTGCAGGCGCCCATGCCGATGACCACGTCCATTACGTTCACATCGTCCTGCAGAGAGCCTGCAGAACCGATCCGGATGATCTGATCCACATCGTAGAAATGGAAGAGCTCATAGCTGTAGATCCCGATGGAGGGCATTCCCATGCCGCCTCCCATGACGGTGACCTCCCGGCCTTTATAAGTACCGGTGAAGGCGAACATATTCCGGACAGTGTTTACGAGTCTGGGGTTTTCCAGATATTTCTCGGCGATGAATTTCGCCCTTAAGGGATCTCCCGGCATCAGGACCTTTTTCGCGATATCTCCGGCCGCCGCTGTGTTATGAGGGGTTGGAATGTTGCTGTTACCCATAATTGTTTACCTCCTTGTAAAAAAATGTTTTCAGAAACTCTCTTTTCGTTTCTCTGGTGATATGGTATGATAAGTTCACTTTTCTTATTGTATGTCGTATATACTTGCGTATAAGAGGAGGCCTGATATGAAAAAAGTCCTGGTGATCGGCTCTTCGGTCTGCGATATTGTGATCAATCTGATGGATCATCTTCCGACGACGGGAGAGGATGTCCATGCAGGAAGCCAGCATATGTCCCTTGGAGGCTGTGCCTACAATGTTTCCGATATGCTGCGGCATTTTCATGTTCCCTATGTATTATTTTCGCCCACAGGCACCGG
>JAFOJB010000505.1 GCA_017420455.1 Blautia sp. | reverse complement strand
TGATCCTCGGAGCCACCGTCCAACATAGACTAAGACGCTCAGGAAGAGCCTTCGCGCCTAAGTCTATGTAGGACGCTGTCTCCTCAGGCAGGCTCAAGGGGTTCTGCACCGGAAGGTGAAGCTCTCTCACCCTGTTTCCCGGCAGCTGACAGGTTTTCCTGACTCACAGTCTGTCAAAAATACCAGGGGAACACAGGGGAGGAAACGCCCGCCTTATAATGTCCTTTCCCGGGATTCACTTGCTGCCAAAGGATTACAGTTACCAGACGACGAGACCGTGAGCTGTAACCCCAAAACCCCGCACTTGTAAATTTATGGCATCGGTGGTAATATAGATAAGGTATCAGACAAGTAGACATAATATTTTTATCGTAACCTCAGGATCCATTTTGTATGTCACTTTATTTATGCGAATACGAGGAGGAATAGTTTGGCTTCTAACGGAAACCTCCCGGATTTTCTTTCCGGGATCTTATACAGATTAAAGCGTTTGTTCGGACGAAATCTTGAGGCCGCCGCATTCTGCCTGTTTTTCCTCTATATGATCATCAGCGCCGCGTTCTACGTGAATTCCAGGCATATCGTATCTTATCAGGTCGTACAGGGACCGCTGTCCAGAAATGAAACCTATACGGGGCTTTCGATCAGAGAGGAAAGCATCGTAAAGGCAGAGACCAGCGGCTATATCACGTACTATGCGAGAGAGGGGAACAAGATCAACGCGCAAGGCGCGGTATACGGGCTTTCTCCCAACAGGACCAGCGAGACAGAGACCAGTCTGAGCCAGGAGGATCTTTCCAAAGTACGGGAGTCTATGATGAACTTCAGCAAGAATTTTAACGCCAGCAAGTTCATCAATACCTACAGCTTCAAATACCAGCTGGAGGGAAGCATCCTGCAGTATGCCGGCGTTACCGGGCAGAGCGCGACGCCCCGGGCTGTTACCTATGAACAGCTCAGCGGGCAGACAGAAGACGGGGAAACACAGAATAACGATCAGAATGTCGTATACGGCCTGAACAATACGGTAACCTATGGCGACCAGACCATAAGCAAGTCCCTTTCGGACGGGATCGTTCTGTATTCCGAGGACGGCTATACAGGAAAAACCATCGAAACCATCACAAAGCAGGACTTTGACCAGAATTCCTATCATGAAACGGATCTGAAAACCAGGGAAAAGGTCCGGGCAGGAGACGATATCTATACCATCATCACGGACGAAAGATGGAGTCTTCTGATCCCTCTCAGCGACAAGCAGGCGGTAAAGCTTCACAACCGGAAAACGATCCGGGTAAAATTCCTGAAGGACGGCATGACACAGTCCGGAGATTTTTCCATAATCAATATTGACGGCGGAAAGTACGGAAAGATCGATTTCAACAAAGGACTGGTGCGTTATGCAACGGACCGGTTCCTGGACATCGAGCTGGTGACCAATACCGTGACAGGGCTGAAGATTCCGTTAAGCTCCATCGTCACGAAGGAGTTCTACCTTCTTCCCTCCACCTTTGCCATTCAGGAAGAGGGGAGCACGGAGGAGACCTTCTATCTCGGAACCAGGGGCAAGGACGGCAAGACGGTTACCACCATCATCCGCCCGACCATCTATTTCCGTCAGTAGAACCCGAAGGAAACGACTCTGGGAACCAATGATACGGATCAGCCGACCACCTACAGCCTCTTTGTGGACAAAAAAACCTTCCAGGAGGGGGATTATCTGGTATCAAAGGATGGGAAAAGAAAGTATAACATAGGGGATACCGGCGTTCTGGAGGGAGTATACTGCATCAACCAGGGATACGCCGTCTTCAGAAGGATCGAGATCCTGGACCAGAACGAAGAATACGCTATTGTCAGAAAAGGTACGAATTACGGGCTGGTCAGGTACGATCACATCGTTCGGAATGCGAATACCGTGAACGAAGAGGATATCCTGTATTAGGGGGGGGAAAACTATGATTGCGGAAAACCTTGCGGAGGTACAGAACAATATTGAGGAAGCCTGCAGGAGCGCCGGCAGAGACAGCAGTGAGGTGACGCTGGTCGCGGTAAGCAAGACAAAGCCGCCGGCAGACCTCATGGAAGCCTATGAGGCGGGAGTGCGGGACTTCGGAGAGAATTTTGTCCAGGAGATCGTAGATAAGTACGACAGGCTTCCGAAGGATATAAAATGGCACATGATCGGCCACCTGCAGAGAAACAAGGTCAAATACATTATCGATAAGGTGTCCATGATCCATTCCGTGGTTTCCCTCAGGCTCGCAGAGACCATTGAACAGGAGGCGGCGAAGAAAAATCTGGTGATGCCCGTGCTTCTGGAGGTGAATGTAGCGGAGGAAGATACCAAATTCGGACTGAAGGTGGAAGAGGTCCTTCCTCTCGTCAGAGAGATCTCTGCTTTTCCGCATGTAAAGGTAGAAGGGCTGATGACAATCGCCCCATTTGTAGATGATCCTGAACAAAATCGTGATATTTTTCGCAAATTAAGGAAATTAAGTGTTGACATTTCGCGCGAAAACATAAATAATATTACTATGAATGTCCTGAGTATGGGGATGACAGGAGATTATCAGGTCGCCGTTCAGGAAGGAGCTTCGATGGTCCGCGTGGGAACCGGCATCTTCGGAGAAAGAAAGTATAAGGATAGATTGGAGAGTTGATAAATGGGGTTGATAGATAAGCTTTTTGATGCCATCAAACTGAATGACGATGATCTTTATGACGACGATGTCGATATCCTTGACGAGGATGATCCTGAATTCGAAGACGAAGAGGTTCCCAAAACCAGGAAACGCTTTATGGAGAAATTCCACAGGACCACGGACGAGGAGGAAACCGATCCCTATGCAGATGTAGAGGACGATGACGATTACGTGGAAGAGCTTCCTCCTGCCAAAACAAAGATCAGCGCATCCCGGAGTTCTTCCGGCAGCAGTGCGAAGAGCGGCACCTTTACGAGACGTACCTCCAGGCAGGATACTGATGACAGCTCTTATGTGAAAGCAGAGAAGGCGGAGAGGGAGAGGCCGCCCAGGTCTGCCAAGATCACGCCAATGAGAACCAGCAGAAAGGCAGGAGGCTCCGTCGTGAATGTAGAAGTTTGTGTGATCCGTCCAAAATCCATGGAAAATACCCGGGAGATCGCGGATACGCTTCTGAACAATTCCACCGTCATTCTGAATCTGGAAGGAATCGACCTGGAACTGGCTCAGCGTATCATAGATTTCACCTCCGGGGCATGCTACAGTCTGGGAGGAACATTACAGAAGGTATCCAGCTATATCTT